>CAYTSF010000290.1:0-1594 GCA_964440335.1 uncultured Leptospirales bacterium | reverse complement strand
TGGCAGCCTGGTCTGCTGATTCAAAGTATTTTATGAATTTCTTTTTGTCCCTGGTCGAATAGAACAAGGCGAGCCAGATGTTCTCCTCTTTTGAGTCAGGGAAGGCAGAGTGGAACCTGGATGACAGGTCCAGCAGATCCTGCTCTTTACCAAGATGTAAAAGGATGCGGCTGTATTCGGCATAGAGAAAAAAGTTCATGGGAAACTTTGCGTAGAGTTCCTTCACTTTAACAAGGGCCTCGTCGTATTTACCCGCATATGTAAGGGCAACGATGGATGCTACGGCGTCTCCCCCACAAACTGTTTCATGCATTGTTTCAGTCTGCTGAAGGATTGGTTCAACTGTGGCAGGGGATGTGCGTATGTCGCCCGAGGTGAAGACCTCCGCCTTCCCTGCCTTATCATCGGTAACAAGAACTTTTACTGACGGGGATGTGGAACCGTTGCTGTAGAACTTCAGCACCAGGCTGTAACCGGTTGAGCCCGAAAGCCTGAACGCAGCAGCGTACCTGCCGTACATGCCGCCGCATGAACCGTATTCCCTGCCATTGATAAAAATTCTGCATTGCTCTGTTGAATATATGAGCAGCCGTATGTTGGTGTTGACCCCGAAGAGTGCGCGCGCGTAAACGATCCCCTTAGCGCCGGGAAACTTTGAGCATGGTAAAAATCCTTCACCCTTGTCTGCGAGTTTTTTTGAACTGACCTTTTTCCAGATCTGGTCGGTTTCGGGAACAAAGGGATAGTCCATGTCAGGCTCGCCGTATTTTTTCCATGTGCCGGATGCGTTCCATTGAGCGAGGCGCGCGGTGCATGAATCAACATACTCTTTGTTGCCTGATTCGATCATTGCGGAGAGGAGAATAAACCAGTGCGTTGACCCCTTTGCGCCAAGTTCTCCGGCTTTTTTCAGTGCAAGTTCAAGGACGGAATGCAGCTTCGCTCTGCCTGCAGCGGGTCCGAGCTTCAGCAAAATACCGGTATACTCAGACAGTTCGGGAACGAGGGGATTATCGGTTATGGCTGCAGCGATCGCGTTGAACTGTTTCAGCGAGTCGCTCCAGTCGTATATTGCAGAAATTTCAGATGATCCCCGGACCTGCCATGAGAGTAAAAGCAGCATAAGGGATATAACGGGTTTTTTCACGTGTTTCCTCCGGTAACAGGATGATGCAGGGTATCAGGAAAAACCATGAATGTCACGCAAAATTTATAAGATATCAGATAAGGGCAACAGGGCAGTCTGTCATTCCCGCGAATGCATCAACGAAGCTCAGCACGGGTGCGGGGATCCATCCTGTTACTTTATGTATTATATAAAAAGATTTTGCCACAGAGGCGCAGAGATAACAGAGAAAAGATTTTTATAAAGCTCAGGGTGTGATGACTGTTTAGTTTAACTTCTTTATCTCATTAACAGTGATTCCAGTAATCTCTGCGATTTCATTCACAGGCATTTTCTTCTTCAGCAGGGCTTTTGCTGTTTCAAGAGCTTTTTGTTTTATGCCTTTTTGCACACCTTTATCTATTCCCTTTTGCATCCCCTTCTGCATACCTTTCTGTATTCCCTCTTGTATGCCTTCAAGCTTGCTTT
>CAYTSF010000289.1:0-1608 GCA_964440335.1 uncultured Leptospirales bacterium | reverse complement strand
GACGAATATATGCGGTACCTTCCTGAACGGATACTGCGTGTGCCTGTTATGTATGACATGGCCACAAAAAAGTCCGAGCTACGGATTATCCCTTTACTCTTCAGTTCGTTGGCGTTCTGCCTGAGCGATGAACCCTTTGCAACAGTGAATAATACAGACTCTTCATCCATGGGGGAGGATGACATATAAATGAAAAGGATTACCGCAAAAATAAGGAGGCTTCCGGCGCATGCAAGGATCAGCCTTGCTGCGTATGACATCTGAAAATTGAACAGTTGTTTGAGTTTATTAAAAATTTCCATGTTTCACCCTGGTTAATAAATATAATCTCATGATGCGAAAGTACGACAGGCACCTCAATAAACAGGACAGAAATACTGTTTATGAGCGTAAAATCAAGTACAATTCTCCTCAATGCTTTGAGTCTGATTATTGTGCTTTGATATAGGCAAGTCCCCTGAAAAAAGCGATTTTTGTTTCATCGCTGGCAGTAACAGTTATGTGGTAATTCCCCGTACGCCTGGTGCGCTGCACCTCCTCCGCAGTTGCAACGAGCCTGTCGCCCGGCCTGGCAGGCGCCATGTAATCCATCGTTACAGAGAGCGCGACGGCTGGTGTTCCATGAGAGTTGCATGAGAGCGCGAAGGCCGTGTCTGCCAGTGTGAAGAGGGCTCCGCCGTGTATTGTGCCGTGGAAATTGGTCATGCCGACCCGGGCAGTCATGGCAACAACTGCCCTTCCGGGGCTGAGTTCAAGCAGCTCGATGCCGAGCGATTCAGGAAACAGGTCGCCGGTTTCAAATTTTTCTTTTAATGCGCTTATATGATCGTTCATGACAGTTCTGCCTCAATTAGAACAGGTGCATGGTCTGAGCCCATGACTGCGGGAAGTATGAAGGATTTTTCCACCTGAGGCATTATCTTTTTTGACACAAGGAAATAGTCTATGCGCCACCCGATGTTCCGCTCCCTGGAATTTGCCATATTGCTCCACCATGTATAGTGGCCTCCATCCTTCGTGAACTCGCGGAACGTATCGACGAACCCTGCTTTGATATAGTTGTCGAATCCCTCGCGCTCCTCTGGAGTGAATCCCGCGTTCTTCATGTTGCTTTTTGGGTTGGCAAGGTCTATCTCTTTATGCGCCACGTTGAAATCCCCGCATACAATAACAGGTTTTTTCTTTTCAAGCCTTTTAAGGTAAGCAAGGAAGTCCACGTCCCAGCTTTTATGGCGGTACTCAAGGCGCTCGAGCCCGCGCTTTGCGTTCGGCACATAGACATTCACCAGCCAGAACTTTTTGTATTCCAGGGTGATGACCCTCCCCTCGCCGTCATGTGCAGCCATGTCCAACTCTTTTGTGAATGAAAGCGGTTCTGTCGTGCTGAAAACGGCAGTTCCCGAATAGCCCTTCTTCTCTGCCGGGTTCCAGAATCTGTGAGGGTAGGCATCGAGTTCAAGCTTCACCTGGGACTCATCGGCCCGCGTCTCCTGGAGGCAGATGATGTCGGGCTTAACTCTATCTACGAATTCATGGAATCCCTTTGTTATTACTGACCGCAGCCCGTTTACGTTCCATGATACTATTTTCACTGATCCACCTCTTTTG
>CAYTSF010000288.1:0-1617 GCA_964440335.1 uncultured Leptospirales bacterium | reverse complement strand
GAAAAGGCCGACGACATATTTGACTTCAACGCCATCATAGGCCCGGCTCCAGATACCGAGCCCGACGTGAAGGTTATGCCATCCGATATAACCAAGCTACAGTACACAGGCGGCACCACTGGCGTTCCCAAGGGCTGCGTCCTTACCAACGAAATGCACATGTCCCAGGTTGTCCGTACAGGCGACTGGGTGGGGATGTCGGTTACAGGCGGTGCCGGGGAGTTCAGGTCTCTCTGCGCAATCCCCCTTAACCATATCTACGGGTACAATACAAGCGTGAACCTCTGCCTGCGCGCCGGGGGCTCGATCATCCTCGTTGCCCAGCCCACGCCTGATAACCTGCTCGACGCCATTACCAGGCACAAGCCCAACGTATGGGCTGCGGTTCCGGCAATGATTATCGGCCTGAACAACCACCCCGAGATCAGGAATACTGACATCAGTTCGCTGCAGGGCATATTCTGCGGATCAGCGCCCCTGGCTGTGGGCACCATGGAGGAATTCGAAAGGCTCACTGGCGGAAGGATATTTGAAGGCGCGGGAATGTCAGAAACAATAAACATCTACACGGTTAATCCCGTAATCAACAGGAGGAAGTTCGGCAGCTGCGGCCTCATCTGGCCCGACACCGACCTTGTGGTTGTTGACGTAGAGACCGGTAAAAAAGTAATGCCGCGCGGCGCAGAGGGTGAAATGATCGGGCGCGGTCCGCAGTTCATAAGCCAGTACTGGAACAATGCGGACGAGACCGCGAAGACCATAAAGGACGGCTGGCTTTACACCGGCGACATCGTGCGCATCGACGAGGAGGGATATGTATTCATCCTGGACCGCGTGAAGGACATGATAATTGTAAGCGGCTTCAACGTCTACCCGCGCGACATCGACGAGGTGTTATATAAGCATCCGAAGGTCAGCGAAGTATGTACAATCGGCATCCCCGACGAGAAGCAGGGGGAATCTGTCAAGGTATTCATAGGGCTCAAGCCCGGCGAAACAATGACAAGGGAGGAGGTGGATTCATACTGCCGCGAGAACCTGGCCCCATACAAGGTGCCCCGCCTTGTTGAATTTGTCGAGGCAATTCCCCGTACCCCCGTTGGAAAGCCTGACCGCAAAGTGCTGAGGAGCAGGGAGCTTGAAAAACTGAAATGATAATGCGCCCCTCTTTTATCCGGAGCTGCACCACACATCATCCCCGCGAAAGCGGGGATACATTTTAATGCCGCATGTTAAGCATATACGGTGCGGTTGGGAGCACCGGTAAACCCTTCATGCCGATATGAAGAACCTGGCCTTAATAGAAACTACCAGCAGTTTTATGAAAAGAAAAGCAAAGAGGTTAAACCTTGCGAATTCGTAAATGGCTACCAGTTTATCGGCCGTTGCCACAACGTGGCTCTCCTTGTATGCGGGTTTGATTTTACACATGGGGTACATGTGTGAAGCTATGATATTCTCTTCAACATGGTTCAGGTTAAAATACTGCTTTGAATTCTCGAGGGCTATACGGGGATGGAGCCTGTGCCATTCCTTTTTTGTGTATTTTTCAACATCATCTTCGGTAAAGAAATCGTGCAGCAGCGCGCCCCTTGTTACTGTATTTACATCGAGCCT
>CAYTSF010000287.1:0-1639 GCA_964440335.1 uncultured Leptospirales bacterium | reverse complement strand
AAAATATCCCCCTGGAACTACTACTACATCCTGGACTACAACACCATCCTCTCGCTTCAGGACCTTTCCGGCTACAGCTCAATAGAATATACCGCTGAAGTTTTTGACAGGGAGGAGAGCCCTGTGGAATTCATCGTCTCCTTTGCTGTTCGCAGCGAATACAAGAACTGGTTTTACCACATGTACGGCTTCCGCTTTACAGGCGACTACTGGAACATAGACAAGGTAGAGCTCATACACTCAGACAGAAAAGACAAGACCCAGCCATGGACTGTCAAGCTCAACAAATTCGTCACTGTTCTTGCAACTGCCGAATGCAAGGTCAAGTACGGCAAGGTGTACAACTACAAAATATCTTTTGAAGGGAATGACGTGGTGCTCTACATCAACAATGAAAAAATCATGTCCGCACCCCGCCCCATAGAGGATATTACGGGCCGCATCGCGTTTTCATCGGGCAACTCAAAACTCGCCATAGACAAGGTAAGCGTAATAAAGCAGGGCAAAGTAATCTTCGAAGATGATTTTAACACAGATTCAATCTTTGTAAAAAAACTTGAAGCCACGGTTGAAAAACAACCAAAAGACAAAGAAGAAAAAGATAAATAATATCTACACAGGTTTTTCATCCCCCCTGAAATTATCCTTGCATCGCTGACAACATGACGCTTATATGTTAAATCCTTAAAGTCTGGAAAAGAACATGCAGCAGAAAAAATTTTATGCCATAGCAAAGGGCCGGAAGCCCGGCATATACACAAACTGGCCCGAAGCCAAAGAGCAGATTGACGGATTCGCAGGCGCACTCTACCGCGGGTTCCCCACCTACGCGCAGGCCGAGGCATGGATGAAAAATCCCGTAAATAAATCCGCAGACACCCAGGGACCTGCTGCGGCAAAACCGGCTGCCGGCATAAACCATAATGGTGTAACCATCTACACCGATGGCGGGAGTTCAGGCAACCCCGGTCCGGGCGGTTACGGCGTGGTGCAGTTATATAACGGCCAGGTCAGGGAACTCTCGGGAGGATACAGGTATACTACGAATAACAGGATGGAGCTCATGGCTGTTATTGTCGCCCTGCGTCAACTAGAGTTCAGGGACCAGCCTGTAACCGTATATACAGATTCAAGCTATGTGGTTAACGGCATAAACAAGGGCTGGGCAAAAAAATGGCGCGCCAATAAGTGGATAAAATCCGACCGGCAGCCCGCCATCAACCCTGACCTGTGGGCTGAGCTCCTGGACCTTGTCGAACCACTGGATATTACCTTTGTCTGGGTAAAGGGCCATGCGGGCAACAGGTACAACGAACGGTGCGATGAACTGGCAGTAAGTTCAGCACGAAAAAAAGACCTTCCTGAAGACACTGGTTATCGCTCCTGATTTTTTGCGCTCATGTACGGTTCAACAAAACTTACATACTCTCTTTTTTGCAGATTTGCATATTAATTTCCCCTATTCTCCTGTTTTAAAAGAAAAATTATTCTTATCATGAAATTATTGCTATTTTATATATATTAGACTTTTTCCTTTCTCTTTTTTATCAGGGTTTGAGGGGCGGAGCCCCTTAAAAAATTCTCTTCAGGCTTTTATTATCAAAGGCCCGTCTGGAAACAAGTCTATTCATTATCGAAA
>CAYTSF010000286.1:0-1648 GCA_964440335.1 uncultured Leptospirales bacterium | reverse complement strand
TATTCAGGATCAGGCCTGCACCCTCAGTATCACCCAACGCCGACGCAACCATCAGTGGGGTTTCACCCTCCATGTCCCTTGCGTTTATGTCGGCTCCCTTCATTATGAGGAACCTCCTGCATCTGCCTGTTGCAAAAAACAGCATACTCCTTTGAGACGCATCCCTGAAGTTCAGATCAACGCCCCTTTTTACAAGAAGCTGCAGAAGATCGATATTATCTCTTCCGACCTCGCTATTAATCATCTCTACGGTAAAGACATCGCCATAATCAATTATGGCGCCGTACCTGACCAGGAGCATGAAGCATTCAGCGCAATCCATACCGGCTGCCATCATAAGCGCAGTCAATCCATTGTCATTTTTCGCGTTCACATCAGCCCCCCTGCTGATGAGGAGCGCCATGAATTCAGGCTGGCTGTTCATCACCGCGTACATGAGGGGAGTACAGCCCTGGTTGTCCCCCGCGTTTACATCCGCGCCCCTGTCAAGAAGGAGTGCCATGATCTCAATGTTTTTGCGATCAATGGCAAGCATCAGGGGTGTTGTCCCCTGTTCGTTCCGGGCATTAACATTGGCCCCCCTGTCCAGCAGGAATTCTGCAATGTCAGGTTTATCATAAATAATTGTAAACATAAGAGGGTTGCACTGAAGCTCGCCGTTGTAGATCCAGAAACGTTCAGGATCAGCCCCCTGCGATATGGCGGATTCGGCTCCGCCCGGGTCGCCATTGATAATTGCCTGCAATAGATTTTTGTCCGGGTTGCCTTTCTGCGCATGGAGGGTACCAATTGTAATGCACAGGAGCAGCGATATCAGTATGGTTCTTTTCATATGTACCCTGTAAATTTCATATCGTCACAACCCGCGAAACCTCCTCCCTTTCAGAAACAATAATCTCAAAAGGGGCATCACGCGTTGATAAAATTTTTTCAAGCACTGTACGGTGCGCAAGGTCCGGGCAGTTGTTCTCTTTACTTAAATGCCCAAGGATTACGTACCGCAGGTTTTCGTGGTGAACGTCAGACACCAGGCTGCCCGACATCTCGTTGGAGAGGTGCCCGGAGTCGCTGAGTATCCTCTTCTTCAGGTAGTGCGGGTAACTGCCGTTTTTAAGCATTTCGATATCGTGGTTCGCCTCAATGAAAAGAATATTGGAACCGCTTATCTTCTCTTTCGTATAACTGTCGTAGCAGCCCAGGTCTGTTATGACGCTGATTTTTTTGCCGCCGCTTGTCAGAGTGAAGCATACCGGCTGAACAGCATCATGCGAAGTGTTAAAGGGGTGGACCAGAACTTCGTTTATGGCAAAGCTTTCGTCTGGGGTAATTTCATGAAAAAGCTCTTCGTCAATAGGGCCGGTTATTCCCGAGGAGATAACTTTCCTCCAGGTAAGGCGGGTAGCGTATACGGGTATTGCGTGCCTCCTGGAGACTACGCCCAGGCCTTTGATGTGGTCAACATGCTCATGCGTTATAAGTATGGCGTCAACATCTCCGGGGTCCAGGCCTATTACCCCGAGCCCGGCCTTGAGTTTTTTGCCGCTGATGCCAGAATCGACCAGTATATGTGTGCCGGCAGTGCCGACGTAGATGCAGTTGCCGCTGCTGCTGCTTGCCAGGCTGCATATCCTCATCATAAAATTTTTGT
>CAYTSF010000285.1:0-1656 GCA_964440335.1 uncultured Leptospirales bacterium | reverse complement strand
TGACACCGGTATGTGCCATGAAAATAGTAAACGATAATTTTTTTCTCGGACGCTGACTGACTTTTGCCGGCTAAGACACCGCTTCCATTAAAAGCCATCAGTATCATTGTAGCATAAAAAATAAGCAGGGCTGATCTTCGTACGTTCATGACATATCCTTTAGCTGATATTGAGCGATTTGATAAGCATATAAATACCTGCAACGACAACCAGCACTCCGCATGCTTTCTTCAGTATCAGGGCACCCTTTGAGTTTTCATTCCATTTCAACAGGTGGTTAACAATCTCTGTAAATGTGCCTGCTATTATTATTACCATGCAGTGGCCCACGGCATAGGCTGCCACAAGCGCAACCGCATACATAATATTAGACGCTGCCACAGTGAATGCCACGCCAAGCATGGGTGCCATATACGCGAATGTGCACGGACCCAGTGCCAGGCCAAAGAAGAGACCAAGTAAAAATGCCGCAAATAAACCCTTCCTCTTCATTCCCGGCTGATTAATTCCGTTATCCAGAAACGGCAGTGGTATAATGCCCAGAAGGTACAGGCCAATGATAACCATGAGTACTGCCACGATGATATTTCCCCACTGCCCTATATCCCCCATCATCCTGCCGGCCAGCCCTGTTATAATGCCGATTACGGCAATCGTGATGAGTATGCCGGAAGAGAAGAGTGTGGCAATAAGTGCGGCCCTCCCGGTCTTCATCTTGCCCTGTGAGTCTATGTAACCAACAATAAGGGGTATGCTCGCAAGGTGGCATGGAGATAGCAGAATACTTGCTATCCCCCAGAGGAATGAACCCGTAATGGCAATCATGGGTGATGCTGACAGCATCGATGACAGTGTAACAAAGAATTCCATGAGCATCAGTTGACACCCTTCTGCTTTAAAACTTTTTCTATCTCCTCGAAGGAAAAGAAACCTTCGTGTCTGAAAAATTCATTCCCTTCGTTGTCCAGGAAAACCTGCGTGGGAATCACCCTTACTCCAAACAGCATTCCCTGTGTCCTGCCTTTCTCTGTCCACACATCGTGGAAGATCACCTTCACCTGTCCTGCATACCTGGTTTCGACCTGTTTCATGACAGGTTCCATCATCCTGCACGGCACGCAGTTCACTGAACCAAGTTCCACAAATGTTACTTTAAGTTCTGCCTTCTCTTTGCTTTTACCTTCACCCGCATTCTGGTTGTCATTGGCAACTGCAACAGATGAATTGGATGAGTTATCAGCGGAACCTGTCTCTTTTTCTCCGCTGCATCCAAGTATCGCTCCTGTTAATGCAAGGGGCAGATTCGCGCCGCAGTCGCATGGAGTTTTAATGTATGGTGCTCCGATCATCAGTGCAGCAGCGAAAAGCGCGAGAGTAATTGTCTTGTAATGATTTTTCATTTAATAAACCTCATATCTGGTGTAATTGTCCGGGGTACAATGTTTAGACGCCGGATATTCGGGAATGGTTCTCCGTTACGAAAAATTTGATCAGTTGATTTAACCAATCAGCAGTTGCCTCCGCAGCCGCATCCGCCGCCACTAACAGGGACATATTTTATTTCTGATTTATCCTGCTTGCCCTGTTTAATTATGTTAAATACGGTTTCAATAACTTCAGGCGTAACATGCGTACTCCCTTTTTTAAAACCCATCT
>CAYTSF010000284.1:0-1724 GCA_964440335.1 uncultured Leptospirales bacterium | reverse complement strand
AAATAATCAGATATATTTAATAACATCGATTAGCAAACCTGTCAATTCTAAAATGATACAGCATGCACAAAAATTCTTTCAGTAAAGAAATTGTCTCCCGCCATCTGCGGGTTTATATCATTCATAAAGTGGATTTACACCTGATTATATGTAATCCGCCCGCCACTGGCGGGCGGAGATAATACAACTGTGGAATCCCAATTTATCATGGGTATATAAGATTTAACTGGTTGACAATTCCGTTATATATAACACCGGTTAAAAATTCAACGTCACTTACACCGGAGAGTAAAAGATGAATGCAAAATTATTTCGGCTTGTTGAAAAACTTGGCCCACTGGTTGCAGGGATTTATTTCATATACGGAATACTGGTGGTAAAATGGTCTGTCATGCCTGTAATCATGGGATACTGGGTGGAGGAGATGGTCTACTGGATACTGACCATGCTGCTCCTCTGGTGGATGCAGGCCAGGAGAAATGAGTCCATGAACATCCGGCGGTACGCAGGCACATGGGCACTCTTCTGCCTTGGCCACTCAGTATTCATCGCGATCTTTGCGGGTTTCTTTTACCTGAAGGACAAGCCAGGTTCATACCTGTTTGACATGCTTATAAAATGGAGAACAGGAGAGCAGAACCTCCTGCCTCCCGGTTCAGGCGGTGAAATTGCCATGAGCCTTTTGCTGGTCACGGCCGGCGTCATCTACACGCTCTACCAGCGGTTCATACGCACAGCCCGGTGGAGAACTGCCGACGCCGAGACTGTATCTGCAAGTTCCTTCGGATCTGTGGTGGTTACTCAGTTTATCATCGTGTTAGGCGGAGCTGCAATAGTATACACAAGGAGCACCGCTTATCTTGCCATTGTGCTCATCGCTGCGAAGGTGCTCTTTGAAATGAGCGGCTATGTGGACAAAGCAACGGTCCATGATCAGTAATAGTGAACATACGGCGCCCAGTAATACGGGTGGCCGTATTTTGCCATGACAGTTTTTTTTGCCCTGAACATGGCCTCTTCAGGTTCAAGGCCCTGTGCCAGGTTACGATAAGTTTCAACAAACATCAGCTCGCACGAATAGGTCTCCACAGACCAGAGCGTAAGCGCAAGCTGGTCTGCACCTGCGGTAAAAAATGCGTGCGAGAACCCCACAACCCCTTCGTACTCCTCGGTGCGGCCGAGTCCTGTCATGCATGCCGCGATAGTCACGAACTTCGCGGACAGGCGCATGCTGTAGACTTCGCCCGCATACAGGTTGCCGTCATCGTAAGGGTCCCCTTTCTGCGCAAAGAGTACATATGGTTCGTTGCGGCCCGGGTCCACCGATCCGTGAGTTGATATGTGTAAATACCTGTATGATGAAATGTCTTTGCATTTAAACCGGCTCTCAAGCGCGTTGTTTCCAAGGAACACCGATGATCTGCCGAAGAAAGAGGCCGCGTTCTGCGTTTCGCGGGCCGTGTTCGGCAGCTGGAACGCGAAGCCGTTGTAGTCCGGGTCTGCGAAGCCCGCGAAATCACGCGCAAATTTTTCGGGTGCCTTCTTTCTCTTCATGACAAATACCGTGAGTGAAGGCGAGATGCTCAGGCGGATGTTTTTCTCAAGGAAGAATTCAGCGCGCCCGTTTTCATACCCGGTCACCATGGCGTCAAAAGGCACAAGGGCCATGTTGAGTATGTCCCTGTTTTAGTTGAAATTCATAGCGGTTACCCAAGATTAGTACT
>CAYTSF010000283.1:0-1748 GCA_964440335.1 uncultured Leptospirales bacterium | reverse complement strand
GCCATACTTGTTGTGGTCACTCTACTTGTAGTTTCCATGGCCGCGTACATTGGCATGTTTTCAACTGTTACCGTGACACAGAAAAAGGCCGGGCCGTACTTTCTTGTGTACGATACGTTCACCGGGCCATATAAGGATTCCGTAAATGTGCAGATGAAAGTCTATGAATCGCTCAAGGCCGATTGAATCGAAACAGTCAGGGGATTCGGCATATACCTTTCTGACCCGCAGAAGGTAAGCGAGGCAGAATGTAAAAGCGAGGTAGGGTGCATCATCGAGGAGAAGGATTATGCGAAGTTTAAGGCCCTTGCCGGCAAGTATAAGACAAAACAGTTTGCCCAGACTGAATGCGTCTACGCGGAATTCCCCCTAAAAAATAACCTGTCATTTGCGGCTGGAGTAATTAAAGTATATCCCGCGCTTGGCATTTACATTAAACAGAAAAATCTGTCGGATAAAACATCCTTCAGCATGGAGGTTTATGATATCCCTGCAAAGAAGATACTATACCTGTTTCCCATTGTCCGCTGATACTGTGTATTTATACCCGCAGCTGCTCACATAAAAGTGAGCGCGGTGCTTGTTTTCCTGGAGTGATGAAAATTTATTGACATAATTGTAACCAGTGGTAGCGTCTGTTTCCAGATGTATACCTGACCCATGAAAACAGCAGACTCAAGGAGGCAGCCATGTCATTCCCCGACAGAAATAACCCGTACAGTTTTAATGAATACTTAGACTGGAGGAACAGCGTTGACTATTACTGCGATGACACCTTTATACAGAAGCTTGTAAAGTATTTTACAGGGAGCCTATGGCAGGAGATCGACCGTGAGGCGCGTGAAGTCTCGAAGAAGGCGTCGTTCAGGTGGAGGGACCTTTCAGATGCAGCGGCTGTTCCTGAGAAGCGGCCCTACATGCAGCACTACGACGGCCACCATAACCGCATAGACCGCATTGTGCGGCCAAAAGAAACTGAGATTCTTGAACGGGAGATTTTCGGCGAACTCCTCTTTGACAAAAACAGACCGGAATGGGTCAAACTCATCAAGATGTTCCTGATCTACCAGAACGGCGAGGCATGCGTCGCGTGCCCCATGACCTGCACAGAGGGACTTGTCATGCTCCTTGACAAATACGCAGACACAGCCGAAACGAGGCAAATACTGAAGCACTGCCGCGAAGGCATAGACGGCGACGTGGCAATTGGTGCCCAGTACCTTTCAGAGATACAGGGCGGGTCGGATGTTCCATCTAACGTGCTTGAGGCGGTAAGCGATAACGGAACATGGAGGCTCTACGGCAGCAAGTTCTTCTGCTCTGCAACACACGCCGACTATGTTGTCGTAACGGCAAAACCGCAGGGCTCCGAGGAGGTTGCCCTCTTCGTCATGCCTTCATGGCTGCCCGGCAACAAAGAGAAGGAGATCCGCAACGGCTATACCATCGACCGCATCAAATGGAAGATGGGAACCAGTGAACTCACGACAGGCGAGCTCACATTTAACGGTGCGGTGGCATACCCGGTTGGGCCGCTCAACAGGGGGGTGGCCAATGTTGTCGGTATTGTTCTCACCTACTCCAGGCTGACCGTGGGGATTTCTGCTGCTGCGTTCATGACGCGCGCGGCAAGGGAGGCAAAAAAATACAGTGAGTTCAGAAATGCCTTTGGCATCACGATTGGTAACTTCCCCCTTGTGAAGGGACAGGTTGATGAAATCATGAATTTCAGCCAGCGGACTGCTGCG
>CAYTSF010000282.1:0-1785 GCA_964440335.1 uncultured Leptospirales bacterium | reverse complement strand
CCGCGTGCGCCGGTGCTGTGATGATGCATGACAGAAGGGCCAGTGCAAGTATGGTCTTGTGATAAAATTTCATGCATCTTCTCCTGTTATGCTGTGAGTTCAGGTTTTGTTTTTATGTGTCGAGGCAGAGCTTCAATGACGACTGAATTTTCGGGAATGTCCGGATCGTATATGACGGTAAGAGTGTCATCCTTTTTTATTGTATGCTTTTTTCTGGCAAAGCACATGCACAACCTGTTGCTCCCGGATAAAATTGTGAAGCTGCATGTGACTGCGTAATTTGTAATTGATTCATGCCTTGAGAAAGGATTCAAAGTGGAAGGATAACTTTTTTTCTTTTCGGCGACACCGGTAACAGTGGCATTTACAATCTCTCCGTGTTCCAGCACTCTTATCACAGCCCGTATCCCTCTCATGCCAGACATCATGAAAATAATCCCGGTGAGAAACAGAACAGAACCGAAAATTATTGTGAAGAGCCCGCTCTCGGCAAGGCACTCCATGTTCTCCACGCATGAACACGAGTGGTTTTTTTTTGCATAGTTCACAACCACCGCATGGTTCTCAAGATATGTAAGGCCTTTGCCGCTGTCTGCCGCGATGCCGCTGTATTGTTTGCCTTCAACCCGGTATGTGTAGTATATTTTGTAATCGTTGTAACCCTTTGCGCCGTATGATGTAACATCAACCTTTGTTACCTTGCCAGATGTGGTGGATGTATCGCCGGTCATGCATGGTATGCATTTCATTTCAACATCGGGCATGCACATTTTAAAATTCACTGCAACAAGCAGCATGAAGAAAAGCCCGATATTGAAGCGCCTGGCCATAAGCAGTATCCTGGCCCTTGACAGAAACGTAAGGCTGCGTTTTTTCTGTGATGCCCCGGATTTGGGCTTTTTAATTCCGTCCACCCTCATGTACAGTTTGCTGTTTCTTGTAATCATAGCGGGCCCCTCTAAAAGTTTTTGCCGGATATTCAAACAACTGTTGCCGCATCATGTTTCTGCAGCTATTAAGAATTTATCAAACAGTTGCATTCAGAAAATATTTTTGTCAACCAGTTAACTTTATTGCTGCAGGAACGGATGATCCTTAATTCAGAATAAAAGTAACAGGCAGATAAAATTTCATCTTTACCCGCGACCCGTTTCTGCGGCCCGGTGTGAATCTCATTCTCTTTACAACTTTAAGGGCGCTGTCATTAAAGCCGTAGGGTTCATCGCCCGATTTGATTTCAGCCTTCACGCATCTGCCGTTTTCATCAACATAGACCAGGAGAATGACTTTATATTCAGTAATGTTGCATTTTCTCGCTTCCGGCGGATAGTATTCCTTTAAATTAAAATCAATGATTGCCTGAGGCAGAATATCATCATAACCGCTGTCATAGATTGAACCTCAATCCCTGTGATAAAAAGTACCGTCATGAAAAATATGATTAACCTCATACTGCCGGCCCCTCATTGAATCTTTTGTACGCCTCAATCACCCGCAAGACTGTATCTTGAACACAATGGCCGGGGCCTTCAAGAAATACGCCATAAACCTTTATCGCAACCATTGCCTGCTGCGTTGTGTTAAACGGGATAAAACCCGCAGGGAACATGGATGAATTTTCATTGATAAACTTTGCTGCCTCCCGTACCGCTTTAAATTTCATGTTATCCACTTCGTCAGAAAAGGTAAACCTCCACCTGGCCGACTGCATGGCGATGCGTTTTTTCTCCTCGCCAACAGAAAGGCCCGTGGCAGCAAAGACCCGGCAGTCGTATGTGCGGCAGG
>CAYTSF010000281.1:0-1844 GCA_964440335.1 uncultured Leptospirales bacterium | reverse complement strand
GCTGTCGTGTCCAGGGGAGAGCTTATACAGATCGGCGGCGGGTTCCGCATCCCTGACATAATGGCAGAGAGCGGTGCAAAGCTTGTGGAGGTGGGCACAACCAATATAACAACGCTGGACGATTACTGGAGAAGTATCAACGAAAACACCGCCATGATTTTCTCCGCGCATACATCAAACTTTAAAATTGAAGGATTCACCGGAACCCCGTCGCTGAAGGAACTTGCTACAATCAAAAACGAAAATGTGATACTGGTGCGCGACCTGGGAAGCGGAAACCTTACTCCCGCAGGCATACCAGACTTTGAACAGACTGTGCAGAGCGAACTCGGCCAGGGCCCTGACCTTGTGTGCTTCAGCGGAGACAAGCTGCTCGGCGCATGCCAGGCCGGGATCATCGTTGGCCGCAAAGACCTTATTGCGCGGCTGCGGAGGAACCCCCTCATGCGGATGCTGCGCGTTGACAAGATCACCTACATGATACTGCAGGAGGTGCTGCTGAAGTACGTAAACTCCGGCGAGCAGGATATCGAGCTCCGCGCCATGATAATGCGCGGACCGGAAGACATTTCACGCATGGTTTCGCGATTCATTAAACAGTGCGGCCCTGCAAAAGCCCTGCTGAAAAAAGTGAACGTGAAGGGGACTTTCGGCGGCGGTACCATGCCGGGTGAATCCATTGAAAGCCTGGGCGTTGAGGTGAATGTTCCCGGCATGGCGCCCGATGCTGTTTATGACTTTTTCCTTTCATGTTCTCCACCCGTAACCGGCGTCATCCAGGATGGCAGGTATATAATGAATTTTCTTACTGTATTTGAGCGCGACTTGAAACCGCTGGTTAATGCTGTTAAATTAGTCTATGAAAGGAGCTGCACTCAGGGTTGAGCTCATGGAGGGACTATGTGCAGGATAATATGTGCCGCTTTTCTGTTGATGAACATGCTTCTGTTTTCATGTTCACTTGTGGAACACACTCCGTGCCAGAAAAACTGTGAGTACAGCCGCAGGGACTGTATCCAGCTGTGCGGCGACCCGAACAGCGCGGGGATTACCATGAAGTACGACGGAGGCCATGAGACCGGTTCTGTAAGTTCATGTATCGACGGCTGCAACGACAAGTCACGCAGGTGTCTTGAACGCTGCGATGAAGACAGAAAGGCCAATGAAAAAACCGAATAGACTCAGGCCGATACCGGTGTTATTAAAGATATGAAACGTGTTCTTCTGCTTGGCCTGAACGCCAGGTATGTCCATTCAAACCTTGCCATCCTCTACCTGCGGAACTACATCGCACATCTCTGCCCTGATACAGTAGTACACGAACGGGGCATAAACGAAAAGGACGATAAGATACTCGATGCAATCATCGCGGAGAGCCCTGACGTCGTAGCCATTTCAGTCTACATATGGAACTCCCGGCTGGTACGCAGTTTGATTCCACGGCTTTGTGAAATGCTACCATACGCTGTGATTGTCCTGGGCGGGCCCGATGCCGGCTACAATGCCGATGAATGGATGAGGTCAGGCAGCGCGCCTGATTACATCATCGCAGGTGCTGGTGAGGCCGGTTTCATGAAGCTCGCGCAGTGCGGGTTCAGCTGTGAAGAGCGTATAATCCGGGAGACTAACCCGCCCTTTGCAACGATCCCCTTTCCGTATAACGAAAGCGATATGCTCAGGCTCGCCGGAAGGTTTCTCTACTACGAGAGCAGCAGGGGCTGCCCGTTCAGGTGCTCGTATTGTCTGTCGTCGCGCCAGGACCAGCGGCTCGATTTAAGGCCGGTGGATATGGTGCGCGATGAGCTTGATTTTATCGCATCGTACAGGCCTGCACTGGTGAAGTT
>CAYTSF010000280.1:0-1887 GCA_964440335.1 uncultured Leptospirales bacterium | reverse complement strand
CCGGATTGTATGCACAAGCCATGGCTGAGCGTGGATTCGTTACAATTGCCTTTGATCCTTCCTATACTGGAGAAAGCGGCGGGAATCCGAGAAATATGGCATCACCGGAGATTAATACAGAAGATTTCAGCGCGGCAGTGGACTTTCTTGGTCTACAGGAAAATGTTGACAGGAACCGTATAGGAATAATCGGGATATGCGGTTTCGGTGGCATGGCGCTGAACGCTGCAGCTGTTGACAAGCGGATTAAAGCGGTTGTCACAACAAGTATGTATGACATGTCACGTGTTATGTCTAAGGGGTATTTTGATAAAATGACTATTGAGCAACGCACTCAAATACTGGAAGATCTGAGCCTGCAACGATGGATAGATGCTGAAAAGAAAACATCCACACCTGGTCCGCGTATTTTACCTGAAAAACTGCAGGGTAACGAGGTACAGTTTGTAGTAGATTATTTTAATTATTACCGCACTCCCCGTGGTTTTCATTCCAGATCAAACAATTCAAACGGCTCATGGCTTATCACAAATCCGCTTTCTTTTATGAATTTTCCATTGCTGACCTATATAAAAGAAATCTCACCGCGGCCGGTTTTGATTATTGCAGGTGAAAATGCCCATTCCCGCTATTTCAGCGAAGATGCATTTAAAAATGCAAATGAACCAAAAGAGCTTCTGATTATACCTGGAGCAAACCATGTTGATCTGTATGACAATTTGAAGGTGATTCCTTTTGATGGAATTGAATCATTTTTCAGAAAGTTTTTGAAGTAATAAATCATATCAATGTAGTAAAGGAGTGAAGAAATGAATTTTGAATCATATAATCCCACAAGGCTGATCTTCGGGGCCGGGGTACTGGACCGCCTTGGTGAAGTGACAAAACCATACGGGAAAAAAGCCATGATAGTCACAGGTGGCGGGAGCGTGAAACGTAACGGTACCTTTGACCGTGCGGCAACAAGCCTTAAGGCTGCGGGCATATCGTGGACTGAATGCAGCGGTGTTGAGCCCAATCCCAGGATCACCACCGTAAAACGCGGGGCGCAGATTGCACGTGATGATAGGTGCGATGTAATCATCGCCCTTGGCGGTGGCAGTACTATGGATGCTTCAAAGGTAATGGCAGCAGCTTTTTACTATAACGGAGACCCCTGGGACATGATCTTTCACGGCCAGCCCGCCCCGCATATCCCCACACGCGCGCTACCGGTCATAACTGTGCCCACACTGGCTGCTACAGGATCTGAAATGAACATGGGCGCTGTTATTTCAAACGGGGAGACAAAGGAAAAGTCATTTGTACAGACCGAATGCCTGTACCCGAAGGCTGCCCTTGTTGACCCTGAACTTACTGTAAGTGTACCGAAGGACCAGACCGCGTATGGCGTCTGCGACATTATCACACATGTGACCGAAGGCTACTTCAACGGTGTTGACGGAACACCCATCCAGGACCGGTTTGCCGAAGGCGTAATACTCACGGCAATGGAATACGGCCCCAGGGCCATAGCAGACGGTAAAGACTTGGAGGCACGGGCCCAGGTACAGTGGGCATCAATAGTTGCCCTTAACGGCTGGGTCAACTCCGGCACAAATGGAGGGTTCCCTGTGCACATGATCGAGCATACACTCTCTGCATACCACGACATTACGCACGGTGCCGGACTTGCCATTGTGAACCCGTCATGGATGCGTTTTGCAGCCGGGCACAGGCCGGAAAAATTTGTGCAGTTCGCAGAGCGTATCTTCAGCCTGAAGGCAAAAAACATCGGCGACATAGACTGCGCCATTGAAGGTATAAACCGCTTCGAGGCTTTCCTGAAGAGCATGGGATGCCCCACGCGCCTGTCTGAACTGAATATCGGTGAAAAACTGGTTACAG
>CAYTSF010000279.1:0-1893 GCA_964440335.1 uncultured Leptospirales bacterium | reverse complement strand
AAAAATGCTTGCCTTCGCTTTCGCGGAACCTGCCCCGGCGAAGGCCGGGGGCCGGAATGACTATTTTTTAAAATCTCGTAAGATACTATAAGAGCTATAATCAATCCCGGTAGAACCTTCTTATTAAATCCACAATACTGTCTGCCGGAACATTGGTTATTTCCTTTTTGTTCCTCTCCTTCACTTCAAGTTCGCCGTTGGCGAAGAACCCCTTTCCAGCGGTAATACGCATGGGAATGCCTATAAGGTCGGCATCCGCGAACTTGAATCCGGGGCTTGCCTTCCTGTCATCATACAGCACTTCGATGCCGGCATCCAGGAGTTTCTCATAAACAGCGTCTATTGCAGCGGTCTCTTCATCAGTCTTTGAAATACCTACGAGATGGACCTGGAAGGGCGCCACAGATTTCGGCCAGATTATTCCCCGCTCATCGTTGTTCTGCTCCACAACGGCAGCCATGGTCCTGTTCACGCCTATGCCGTAGCAGCCCATGATCGGAGTTACGCCTTTACCGCTCTCGTCAAGCACAGAAACCTTCATCGCCTCCGTATACTTGTATCCAAGCTTGAATATGTGGCCGACCTCGATACCCTTTTTAACGTACATCGGCGAACCGCATTTGGGGCAGATGTCCCCTTCACGGGCTGTTGTAAAGTCGGCCTCTTCCTTAATAGTGAAATCTCTTCCGGGGTTTGCTCCCGAAAAATGAGTGTCTTTTTTATTCGCACCGGCAACTGCATTGGCAATATCTTTAACTGAAACATCATATACGATGCGAATGTCCCGCTTTGTCACAGGGCCCGCGAACCCTACAGGCGCGCCTGTAACATTCTCTATTACATCATCCGTTGTAAGGTGCAGTTCAACTGATCCAAGGTAATTGGCCAGCTTGTGTTCATTGACCTCCCTGCTCCCGGGAACAACCACCATTACCGGCTTACCGTCGGACATGTAGATTATGCTCTTGAGAAACCTGTCCTCTTCACACCCGAAGAATTTCACCAGGTCATCTATTGTTTTAACGCCCGGGGTGTTTACCTCTTTAAGCTCTTCAGGCGCCGCCGGTTTCTGCGGTTCAGGCCTTTTGTATTCCGCCTTCTCGCTGTTTGCCCTGTATTCGCACTTTCCGCAGATAAGCAGTGTCTCCTCGCCGACTTCGGAAGCAACCATGAACTCCTCCGAAGCGCTGCCCCCCATGTTGCCCGAGTCTGCCTGTACGGGTATTGTCTCAAGTCCGCAGCGGTCAAAAATCCTTCTGTACGCCTTTGCCATTGCGTTGTATGATCTGTCAAGGCCTGCCTGGTCTATGTCGAATGAATAGGCGTCCTTCATGATGAATTCCTTGCTGCGTATAACGCCGAACCTGGGCCTTATCTCGTCGCGGAACTTCGTGTTGATCTGGTAGAGGTTAACAGGGAGGTCCCTGTATGAAGAAACCACTGAACGTACCAGGTTGGTGAATGCCTCCTCGTGCGTTGGGCCCAGCGCGTATTCAAGCCCGTTCCTGTCCTCGATGCGGAACATTTCCGGACCCATGGTAAACCACCTGCCGGATTCCTTCCAGTAGTCGGCGTTCGTAAGCTCGGGCATGAGGCATTCATGCGCACCTGCCCTGTCCATCTCCTCTTTAATGATGCCCGTGATTTTCCGGAGTGCCCTGAGGCCCAGCGGAAGGTAGGCATACATGCCCGCAGATTCCTTACGAATAAGGCCCGCGCGCATCATGAGCCTGTGGCTCATTACAACAGCATCGGAGGGATTCTCTTTTAAAGTAGGGAGAATATATTTTGAGACTCTCATTTGTAGCATCCTGTAGTTAGTATTAAAACATGATCAGATATACTGAGCTGAATGAGGTATGGGGAGGTGTAATCACCTCAACCGCATAAAAC
>CAYTSF010000278.1:0-1933 GCA_964440335.1 uncultured Leptospirales bacterium | reverse complement strand
ATTCACCTTGTGCTTGCCACGCAGAGGCCTTCTGTTGATGTTATCACAGGTATCATCAAGGCAAACTTCCCGGCGCGCATTGCCTTCCAGGTCGCACAGAAGACCGACTCGCGCACTATCATTGACCAGAACGGCGCAGAGAAGCTTCTTGGAAAGGGGGACATGCTGTACCAGTCGCCCATGAGCTCATACCCCGTGAGGATACAGGGCGCGTTTATCTCGGAGGAGGAGACCGAAGAGGTGGTGAAGCACCTGAAGATCTACGGTGAGCCCCAGTTTATCGACATAGAGGCTTCGATCTTTGCCGAGGATGATAATGCCGAAATCGATGGTGATGAGGATGAACTTTTTGTCGAGGCATTAAAGATCGTCGAGGATACGCGAAAGGCATCAGCTTCATATCTCCAGAGAAGGCTCAGTATAGGCTACAACCGCGCGGCCCGCATGATAGAGAAGATGGAGGAGCTGGGGTACATCGGTCCGCAGCAGGGGAGCAAGCCCAGGGATATTTTTATTTAACTGCGTAGATCTCTATCGTATCGGAATAAGCTGTTACGCGGGTAAATATGTTGTATACCGGTTCGAATACCGGGTAGAAAAGAGAACTTTTTTTCAGTACCCGTTCAGGATGGTAACCTGCACGGCAGACCTTTACCCTCCTGAACCCTGCCTGTTTTAAAATCCTTTTAGCGGATGACGGAGATAAATCGATTCTGTGGTCCTGCGGGTGTGTCTCCATCCAGCCTTTTCGGTTGAAATGAAACGAGGGTCCGTAAAACGACGGGACGCCGCATGCAAAGACCCCGCCCTCTTCAAGCATTGAATAAATCTTTCCGATTACCTGCGCGGGTTCTGCCATATGCTCAAGAAAGAACCATGAACTTATTACAGAGAACCTCCGGTTCAGATTCACCTCTCCAAACGGCGCCTGTATTACCTCTATGCTGAAATTGTCGCGGCAGTAATCCGCTGCAAACTCTGAAATCTCTATGCCAAGAAGGGTTTCTATTCCTGAGTCCTTTGCAGCCTTGAGAAAAAATCCAGCGGCGCTTCCAATGTCCAGGATGGAGAGTCCGGCAGTGCCATTGAAATTTTTAAGGATGCGCGAGAGCCTGGTCTTTGCCATTGAGTAGATGCCGGCAAAATCCTCAATGTATGTTCTGCCGTACTGCTCTTTGTACTCCGAAATAAAGTAATCCCTGTCGTAAGACAGGGATTTGAAGTTTAAGTTGAAGATGATTCCGCAATCAGCGCACCTTGCAAAAGATGCGCTGATTGTTTTTCTGCTCTGCGCGCCGCAGAGCGGGCATTGAGGCTCCGGCGTCATTTTTCAGTCTTCTTTTTCTTCTTGGCAGGTTCAACTACAACCGGCACGCCGCGTATCCTTGCGTTGTCAAAAGAGTGAAGTACAAGCTCGGCGTACTGTTCGGGCACCTCGAAGAAGGCATAGGTTGAGTGGACATCGATTTTACCGACGGTCTTTCCGTCAATTCCTGAACGCTTAACTATTTCGCGTATCAGGTCGCCGGTTGAGATGTTCTGGTTCTTGCCGACATTGATAAAAAGTCTTGCGCGTCCGTCCTTGATGTCTTCGAAGATGATTTTCCCTGTTTCGGTCTTGCCTGTCAGGGTTGCTGAATCAAGGTCGAGAGTGGAAATGTCACCGAGGAGTTCCTTGAGAAGAGAAGCAGCGATCCTTTTTGTTCTGCCGAAAAAGGGGAGCTTCTTTTTCAGGATTTTCAGGAGTTTCACATAGTCGTTGAGATCTTCTGAAAGGGCGCGTTCCAGAACTTTTTCCAGTTTTTTTTCCTGGTTCATTAAAATCCTCACTGAGGGATGGTCTTTACCGCCGGTCCGGCGGTAAGTATGATTTTTTAAATCCTACACCTTTATTTATCTCGGGTAAAAGATCAAGTCATTTTCATTCTATTAT
>CAYTSF010000277.1:0-1942 GCA_964440335.1 uncultured Leptospirales bacterium | reverse complement strand
ATGGCTGATGACGCTGATGATACTATTATTAGTGCGGCCATTGCTGCAAAAAATTTTTTCATGAGAGCCCCCTGTTTAAATTGCTGTATAAAAATAATTCATGCGCCAAGAAAATGCAAGGTTTTTTCATGGTGAAGTGTTTCTGATTTATGATTCGTCTTTCTGCTTACAGCTCAACTAAAAGTACGGCTTCTTTTTCGACCAGTTGCCTGAACTCACTGCTCAATTCATGTATGTCTACTATGTCGACCCTTACAGTAATGTCTGATTCATCAAAGGCTTCATTAAGGTTCATGCGTTCCGCAGGCGTTATACTTTTTTCCCCTGCCACGAGCAGGTCAATGTCAGAGTATTTCCATGAAGTGTTTTTTACCCGTGATCCGAATATGTAAACCCTGCAGTTGTTTATGTTATCGCTGATAATTTTTTTTAATGCATCAAGGTCTTTCTCTTCAAGATCAATCATCGCGCCCCTTCAACGATTCAAGCAGCGCTTCAGAATCTGATATAAATTTTCCTATTACACCGTACACTGCTTCAGCATTGATCCTGTTATACGTATGCGACGTAAGGTTTCGCTTTTCCAGGTATTCGAACCATCTATCGACACTTTGTATTATCCCCTTTTCACCGCCGACCCTGAATAAAGTTTTTTTACTGTATGAATCGACCTCCTCCCTGTTTGCAATCTCTGCCTCAAGCTGCCGTTTAAGCATCTTCCATGCCAGCTCAAAAGTATATTCAAACCTCTGGATACATGCGTCCCGAAGTTCTTCATCAGCGGGTGAAGCAGATGACCTGGTGTATCCTTTTTTAAGGCTTCCAAGTGCTTTTTCAAATGGTTCAAGTATCAGGGGCATAGATTTCTCCTCGACTAAATCTTCGCATGGCACTGTAAATATGTCAAGAAATTTGAAGCGCGTGAGCCTGCCTGCACAGGTTGCAATATTAACTCTCAGTAATCAAGAAACTTTTCCACAAGGCCGTGGATATCGGTGTTATCCTTTATGCAGCTAACCTCCGCAGGCCCCAGCAGGTCAGAGTAGACATAAACCGGCACATCCCTCCCTGTATGTGAATGTACCCCGGACTCGACTGGTGAAGTCCATTCCACGTCGGGAAAGTTTCCTGCGCCGTTATCTGCAAGCACGTTCAGGCCGCCAGTTTCGTGGTCAGCAACTATTATCATCAGGTAGTTGCCTTTATCTGCGAGCCAGGAGTGCATAATATCCGCAGATAAAAAGAACTCGTTAGTTTCGTATACGCTCTGTTTTATGAGGCCCGTGTGTCCCGCGTGGTCTATGCGGCCCCCTTCTGCCATGAGCATAAAGTGAGCCTCTGCATCGAAGAATTTCTTCGCGGCAATAACGCTCCGTGAAAGCAGGTGTGCCTGCGTGCCGGTTGACATGAAAGTATCATATTCATACGCCGCAGTGTCATCACCGAGTTTAATGAAGAGCGGCCGCGGCGTACCGGAACCGTATTCATCAATGCTGTTATATGATGAATATCTGTTCGCTGAAAAATCTGCAATGTTCAGGTACCGGAGCCCGCCAATGACAAGATCGGGCCTGGAAATTAACAGACAACGCGAGATATTATAGTAGTTCTTCCTCGACTCAACGTGGGCATAAAAAGCTGCCGGCGTGGCGTCAACAATGTAGGATGTGGTAATGATCCCTGTCGCATAGTACCTGTCCCTGGCATGTTCAAAAAGCGTGGTCATGTTATATCCGCTGCCTGGCACCCGTCTGCTGATTACTCCGTTGCTCACCTTTTCACCCGTTGCCATGGCAGTTGCGCCTGCTGCCGAGTCTGTAACCTCTCCCGAATAATTAGCTGTTGTAAGGCTGCCGCTGTAGATGGCCCTGGACTTTATGACAAAGGGGGCTCCGTTGAAACATTCCGCCGCCCTTATCTCTTCAAATCCCATGCCGTCGCC
>CAYTSF010000276.1:0-1962 GCA_964440335.1 uncultured Leptospirales bacterium | reverse complement strand
TGCGTACCGAGGTCAAGAAGGAGAGGTACAAGAAATCCCTGCTTGAAGGGAAAGACGTCACGCCCGTTGTGCAGCAGCTCGTTTCACTCATGGAACACGATAAACTATACCGTGATGAGGAACTCAGCCTGAAAAACCTGGCTGACTGTGTGGGGCTCACTACCCACCAGCTCTCGCAGCTCTTAAACGATAAGCTCAACACGAACTTCAGCACCTTTGTCAACCGTTACCGTATAACAGAGGCCGAGGAGATACTCATAGAAAAGCCCGACAGGCCTGTTCTCGCAATTGCATTCGATGTCGGGTTTAACAACAAGACAAGTTTCTACGATGCCTTCTCCCGCTTCAACGGGATAAGCCCCCACAAGTTCCGCAAGGAAAGGCTCAGGTAATTTCCGGATTCATAATCCGGATAACTTTTTTTTTCCGTAAATATATATCCTGTCGATAAACCTTCTTTTTTCCTCTATGCTCTCCTCATAACTCGCGGGAGGTGTAAAGAGGATAAGCAAAAATTAACTACAAAAAAATAACAGGTTTTACCCTGTGTGGATTTTAACTGTTCGTCCGTGGAGGTCTATGCTCGATATCCCGTTGCAGAGTTCAGGAGCCGGGATTGAATACGTTCTCTTCTGCTAACAGCATCCGCAAGGGGTCATGACAGAGTATTAAAAGAATCGAATACTAATACAAAGGAGAAAAAAATGAAAACAAAGGTTTCATACGCAGTTTATGCTGTAAAAATGATACTTTCAGTTTTTCTGATCTCTGCAGTCGTAATGGTTCCATCCTGCGGCGGCAGCAAAGTTCAGAATAACGTTCCGAGAGAAAATATTCATGCCTACATAGTGGGCGGCGGTGTCGGCGGCCTTGCTGCTGCGGCTTTCCTTATCAGGGATGGAAAAGTCCCGGGGAAAAACATCCATATAATCGAGGAACTCAAGGTTACCGGCGGTGCCTGTGATGGTGCAGGTTCAGCTGAGAAGTACTATGTTATCCGCGGCGGAAGGATGATGAACCTTCCCACATACGAAACGACCTGGGAACTCATGAAGGACATCCCCTCAATTGATAATCCCGGAAAATCAGTTATGGACGATATCATTGATTTCAACAACAAGATCAGGACAAACTCCATGGCAAGGGTCGTTGACAAGGACAGGAACAAGCTCGATGCAACAAAGATGAATTTCAGCTGGCGCGACAGGTGGGACATGATTAGGCTCGGCATGATGTCTGAAGAGTCCTGCGGAGACAAGAAAATCAATGAGTTCTTCTCACCGCATTTTTTTACAACAACATTCTGGTACATGTGGTCCACAACATTCGCGTTCCAGCCATGGCACAGCCTGCTTGAGTTTAAAAGGTACAACGACAGGTTCATCCACGAGTTTCCGCGCATAAACACTCTGGAGGGTGTTGCCCGTACTCCCTATAACCAGTATGATTCACTCGTCCTGCCCATGCTCAAGTACCTCAAGGCAAACGGCGTTCAGTTCCAGATGGGAACAAAAGTTACAGATATGGATTTCAAAGAGGGAATTAAAGAAACAACCGTAGAAAAAATACATTATGTTCAGGAAGGCAAAGAGGGCACAATAAAAGTCGGTGCCAATGACATCGTAATAGTAACAAACGGTTCAATGACCGCTGATTCATCTCTGGGCTCAATGAACTCTGCCCCGAAACTGATCACGAACAAGCTCGACGGCGCATGGTCACTCTGGGAAAACCTTGCAAAGAAAAAGCCGAATTTCGGCAATCCTTCAAAATTTGCTGACCATGTTGACGAATCGAAGTGGGAATCGTTTACAGTTACACTCCGTGACCCGCTCTTTCTGGATAAAATAAAGGATTGGACAGGAAACGATCCGGGAACAGGCGCGCTGATAACCTTCAAGGATTCAAACTGGTACATGTCAATAGTCATAGCATACCAGCCGCACTTCAGGAACCAGCCCG
>CAYTSF010000275.1:0-1964 GCA_964440335.1 uncultured Leptospirales bacterium | reverse complement strand
CCTCCGCATGCCGTAAACAATGAAATAATAAACACCAATAACAGGCATCCTGTTCTTTTCATGTTTTGTAAACCCCCTTATACCGGATTGAATAACCCATTCATACCGTGAAAAGGAGGTTGTGTCCGGCAATTTCCTGATGTATCAGGAAATTGCCACCCGCCTGTGCTGTTGACGATGGAGTTTACCCTGCTGAACTTTTTATTTTTCTGATCTCCTCCTGCCTGAGTTCCCTTCTCAGTATCTTGCCCACTGCTGAACGGGGCAGCGTATCGCGGAATTCGATTTCCGAAGGTGTCTTGAACCCAGCCAGCTTCTCTCTGCAGAATTCAATCAGCTCCTCCCGTGACGCAGACGCGTCCTTTTTCAGTACTACAAATGCCTTGACCATTTCCCCCTTAACGTCATGCGGAACTCCGATTGTACAGGCATCCTGGACTGCTAGGTGCTGGTACAGGACTTCATCCACGTCGCGCGGATAGACTTTCAGTCCGCCGTTAATTATCATGTCCTTGAGACGGTCTACGATATAAAAATAGCCGTCCCCGTCCATCTTTGCTATATCGCCGGTATGCAGCCACCCGTCTGTAAAGACATGTTCTGTTTCTTCGGGCATGTTCCAGTAGCCGGTCATGACCTGCGGCCCGCGGATCTGGAGTTCACCTGTTTCACCCGGTTTAACCTCCTCCCCTGTATCTATGTTCACTACGCGGCAGTAGGTGTCCGATATAGGGATTCCCACGCTCCCTATCTTTGTCCTCCCCTCTACAAAGGGATTGATATGAGTAACAGGCGAGGTCTCGGTCATACCGAAGCCCTCAACTATGAGCGACCCGGTCTTGGCCTGGAATTCATGAATCACCTCAACAGGCAGGGGTGCGCTGCCTGAAAAGCATCCCTTGAGACAGCTCATGTCCACCTTTCCGATCATGTGGTCATTTATCATGCCAATGTACATCGTTGGCACAAGGGGCGCAAATGTTGGGTGGTATTTTTTTATCGCCTCAAGCAGAGGTTCGGGCTGGGGCTTGGGTATCAGTACATCGTTCCATGCCATCATCACCGCAAAATTCATGGTTGCGGACATTCCGAAAACATGAAAAAACGGGAGAGCTCCAAGCATGGTCTGAGTGCCCGATTCAAATCCGGGGAACCACGCCTTTAACTGCTGCACCTGCTTACTCAGGTTCCCGTGGGTGAGCATGGCGCCCTTGGAAACGCCCGTTGTTCCGCCGGTATACTGAAGCACCGCGATGTCATCAAACGCAAGAGTTACTACCGGAGGATCCGGCTGTTTATCACTGATTACATCCTTCCAGAAGAAAATGCCGGGTCCGCTTTTAACATCCGCCGCGAGTTTTTTCTTTTTTGCCACAAGGGGGAACAGGATGCTTTTAGGGAAAGGAAGATAATCGCCAATTGACGCGACCACTATGCTTTCAATGGAACATTTGTCTTTAAGAGCAATGACTCTCTCAGCAAGCAGGTCAAGAACAACCACAACTTTTGCGCCTGAATTATTGAACTGGTGCAGAAGCTCGGCATCCGTGTAGAGCGGGTTGTTAAGGACCACAATACCGCCAAGCCTCAGCGTCGCATAATAGGCGGCCACAAGGGGGATAACATTGGGCAATACGATTGCCACCCTGTCGCCTTTGCGGATCCCTGATTTATAAAGAAAACCGGAAAACTGCTTAACCATACGGTCAAGCTCTCTATACGACAGGGTGTAGCCCATGAAGTTCAGTGCCTTATTTTCTGGATAATCACGTACTGAACGTTCAAGATAATCAGGAAGAGTCAGGTTCTCATACTCAATATGCTCAGGAACTCCATCCTGGTAGAATGCCAGCCATGGTTTGGATTTATTATATAAATTATCAGCCATATCATACCTCCTTATAAGAGCATCATGCTATAAGATATGGAAGCTGACCGGCCAAATCAACTAAATGTGATAAAGA
>CAYTSF010000274.1:0-1979 GCA_964440335.1 uncultured Leptospirales bacterium | reverse complement strand
GACGCGATTAATCGCGTCCGTACAGCACAGGGCATAAAGTATAAAAAAAGGCTGCCCTCTGCGGGCAGCCTTTTATATTGTTCAAAGAGATTAAACTGTCTTAGAACTTAACTTCGAATTTGTGATACAGACGATACTGGCTTGCAGTATAATCACCAACTGCATCATCATCTGTCATGCTTGCATAACCAAATGCGACTGAGTATGTAGCGTTTGCATCGAATGCCCATGCTGCGGAAGCGTCTATTTCCCAGAATGATCTTTCAGATACATCAGTGTTTGTTGTTTTGCCGTATGCGAATGCTGCGCCGACTGTGAGTTTTTCCATAGCTTTAACTTCGCCATAGAGTTTGCCGACCATGAAGCCAGCGAGACCGTTATTTGCGCCCCATTTGAGGTCGTCAACAACCATTGTGAAGTCGAGGTCGTCGCCTGATTCAAATGAACCTGCGTCTTCGTCAGATGAGCAGTATTCGAATGCAACACCAACTTTCGCGGGTTCAATTTTTGCAAATACATCAACATATACGCCATACTGTGCGCCTTCATAAATGCCGGCAGCCTGTGCTGTTCCTGCAGCTACATCATTGATATCATCAAAGAGACCTGCTGTATCAGTATACCTGTAAACACCTTCAAACTCGAACCCTACCATACCGAAATCGCCTGATAATCCAAGGTCAAATACATAAACAGAAGCATCATACTGGTTGCCGCCAACCATAGCATTTGCAGCTGCTGCTGGTACACCGGCAGCAATAAGACCTGCCAGTACTTCTGAACCATAGTTTAAGCCTTTGTCTACATAGATGAAGAGAGGTGTAACTTTAATTGCACCGAACTTGAGTATTGCTGATGCATAGTATGTTGTCTGCTCAGCTTTTTCATAATCTGCAACGTCAGATACAGGTGTGAAAGTAAGAGCATTTTCTTCATCTTTCTGATAGGTAAGGATGAAAATCATGTCTTCAGAAAGAGCGCCTATGAACTGAACCCTCATAACATTGATTTCGTTATCAGAGAATGCTCCTGCCCACTGTCCGCCGCCCATGAGACCGGTGTTTACCTGGAGGAATGGGAAGAATTTGTAGTTGATGTAAGCTCTTTCAAGAGCAAGAGTTGCATCTACGGCTTCAACATCACCTGTTGAAGTATCAACACCTGTTATTGCTCCACTGTCAGCAACCTGACCGTCACCAGTTGTTGCGAAATCGCCTACAACAGATTTATCAAATGCGAGTCTTGTAAAAACTGTTGCATTCTCATTTGCTACAAGCGCTGCATTGATTGTGAGATCATAATCAAAAAAGTTGTATGAATATGCATCTGCTACATCAGGTGTGAAACCGTCCATTACACCGCGAACATTCATGTCACCAGACACTTTAAGTTCTGCTGCGTAAACGGAAGCTGCACTTGCGAGAATCATTACTACTAAGAAAAATCTCTTCATTGTGCTCTCCTATTACTTTAAATTTTAAAGCCCTGAAGGGCCTTTGCTCAAAATATAAAGGCTTTGACCCGCCTGTCAAGAATTTTAATCAATTTTTTGTATATATGGCCTGTATATTTTAATTCAATATATACAATCATATTGTAAATGTTCATAAAATCGGTTAAACATTGAGTTTTATCAGGGAGTAAGGGTTTATCAATCCGGAAATGTTTATGTCTCATGGAGCAGGTTTATGAATGGAAGCTGTTAAAGGGGAGCCAGCGTGAGTGAAATATTTAGTGTTTTTTGAGGACAGAAGATTCTGTGCTTATGAGTAAACTTTTATCGGCCTGAACATGGGCTCACACAGAGGCACAGGGGCACAGAGGGAAAGGCAAAAGGATTTACAAGATAGGGTTGTCTATATGTGCCCTGAACTGCTGAATGTTGATCTGAACAGGTATTAACCCGAATTCTTAATATTCTTCCTCTGCGAGCTCTGTGCCTCTGTGTGAGACTGCCTTTGTCCCTGTCATTGTGTGCC
>CAYTSF010000273.1:0-1984 GCA_964440335.1 uncultured Leptospirales bacterium | reverse complement strand
TAAAGGAGCCGTTTCCTATGGATGTGATAGTTTTGGGAAGGGTAACAGCGATGAGTCCGTAACATTCTACAAAGGCATTATCGCCGATTGCCACGACCGGTTTGCCGTCAATCTTTTCGGGCACACTAACCTTGATATTCTTTTCCCCCCTGTACCCTTTCCCGATATATCCTGTAATTGTAATTTTTCCATCAGCCTCTTCATACTTGAACTGGCTGTTTTGCCCTGCTTCAACGGCTGCTGACATAAAAATTGATGTAAAAAAAAGAACCGGAACTAAATATAACGTCTGTTTTATGAACTTCATGTATGCCTCCGGGAATTTTGCGGTAATCAATTATAAGTTTATTAAAATTTGAGGGATTCGCATAACTTTTTTTATGAAGTAAAAAAATTTTACAATGAAACCGGAACAGAAAGGTGTAAATATCAATTATTGGCGAGTAGAAGCCCGATATAAAAGTGCTACAGGAAATATTAACAGGGCGGTGTGATTGTGAATTCACTGTCATGACCGATAAGCTGTGAATGAAGTTACAAGGCGTATCGTATAAGCCTGTACGCAACGTATAACATCACCACACCGATGCATGTATCGAGTACCCTCCACGATAATTTTTTCCTGAAAAGCGGCCCAAGGAGCCTGCCGCTGTATGCAAGGCAGAAGAACCATGTGAACGAAGCGGCCACCGCTCCGAGCCCGAAGAATGGCCTGAGTGCCGCGGGCCTGGCAGCGCCGAATCCTCCAAGCATGACAACAGTGTCAAGGTAAACGTGGGGGTTCAGGTAAGTGAGGGCGAGTATTGTTATGACGGAGTTCTTCACGCTTCCCGAACCGCTCCCTTCGTCGGGCTCCATTGCCTCACCCTTTATCGCTGACCTGAACGACTTAACCGCGAACCAGGCCAGGTAGAGCGAGCCGGCAGCTGCGGCGGCCCTTGTCATCATTGGATGCCTTGTGAAGAGAAAACCCATGCCCGCAATGCCGGCAGTGATGAGCAGCGCGTCACTCAGGGAACATATCCATGCGAGGACTGCGCGGTGCCTGCCCAGGATCCCCTGGCGAAGCACATAGGCGTTCTGCGCGCCGATGGCAATGATCAGCCCCGCGCCCATGATGAATCCTTCAGTTATGCTTGAGAATGTGTTCATTGTTCGCCTCTTCGCTGTTGTGTTTTACATAAACCCCCGGTGTTACCCCAACTATCTTTTTGAAGTACCTGGAGAAATGGCTCTGGTCGCTGAACCCTGAATCAAGGGCTGCCTCAACTATTGTTTTACCGCTGGTGAGCATGTGCTTTGCGTGTTCAATTCTTGCGTACAGGTGGTACGCGTAGGGCGAAAGCCCTGTTACCCTGCAGAACAGCCTGTTGAAGTGAAACTGGCTGAGTCCCGCAACCTCTGCCAGCTCCTCCAGTGAAACTTTATTGTCTGGCCTGCTGTTGAGGAACTCCATTGCCCTCTGCACCGCTGACCTGCTTTTCGCAGTTATCTTTTCATGAACAGGCTCCGTTGCATATGCCTCTGCAAGTAGATTAAGGAATGAATGCACTGCGCATTCCTTTTCAAGGAGCGGCATGTCACCTGTAAGTGTTGCCGCAAGTTTCATGAAATTTCTGTGCAGGCCGTCACGCCTGTTTATCATGTTGCGGAACATGCTGTGGCGCAGGCCCGCTGCTTCAGGGGCAACAGTAAGTACCATGTAGCAGTGGGGCCGGCCTTCACCGGCAGTGCATGAATGAACCTGGCCGGGATTTATGATGAACATATCGTTTTTGTTAAACGTGTATTCATCCTTCACGAAAGACATGGTGCGGCTGCCTGAAAGAACAATGCCTATGCAGAGCTGGCTGTGCGCATGGCGTGCAAATTCATTGCTGATGCCTGTGCCCTGGACAATCCGTAAGTAGGGGATGCCGGGGATTTGCTTAACTGTGAGTTTTTCCTCTGCCCTGGGTTTCATTTCTCTATAAAAGTGCCGGTG
>CAYTSF010000272.1:0-2119 GCA_964440335.1 uncultured Leptospirales bacterium | reverse complement strand
TAATGTCTACAACAATGAGTTTGCCGCTAACCATGTGCCCTTGCGCCAGGGCGACAACAACACCATAACCGCTTTTACCACCAGCTCTAATGATTATGTTGGCAAAGACAATATAACGGTCAGCGCAGAGACTACGGGCAACAATGCATCCCTGTACAGCGATGTGCAATCGGGCCTCATGCCAATTGATAGTACCTTAAAGCTCACAAAAAGCACTGACAACTCAACCTACTCATTGAGCTACACGCCCGACAATGGCGGTGTGGAAAACCTGGGCGACAATGAAACCAGCCTGCAGTTTAAGCGCCGCATCACCCTGCCGGGGCTGTATTTCTTTACCGTTGATGATGTTGAGACGAAAGACAACGGCACGGTCATAAACCATTCCGATACCATCTCTGTTCTCACAGAAACCCCGCAGGAGCTTGATGCAACGCTGCAAGGCAAATGGGGTGTGATGAAAAGCAAACTTGGTGCGTCGAATGCCGCTGATGCATTAAAAAATATTTCTAAGGGTTCAAGGGAGATTTACGGAAAGATTTTTACCGACCTTGCCGCCCAATTGCCAAATATTGTCGCGGATATGCAGGATATTGAGATGATTTATACTTATGAAAACCTGGCAAAATACCGGATCAGGCGCGTGCATAATATTGATGGAGAGAATGTAACAATTACCTATTACTTATACTTTGTAAAAGATTCCGATGGCCTCTGGCGCATAGAAAGCTGGTGACAGTATGAAGAAAGAAACAATATTTTTGACAATGTGCACTGCTCAACAAAAAACGGACGATTCATGTGTGGGCTCATGCGGCCCTTTCCCCGTGGGCTTGCTCTTCAAAAGCGACCGGGGAGACATACCCCAAAGCTGCATGGCGCCTGCTTCTGTTATAAAACACCTCAATATACCAGAACACTTCCTGTTTTGCCTCATCTCGGGTGGCATAGACTAAATCCTGAATGTGTTCGCCTTTTAACTTGCTAAAGAAACTCTCGGCACAGGCATTATCCCAACAATTCCCCTTACGGCTCATACTGCAAATGGTTTTATTCCTGAGCATCAACTCCTGATACTCATCAGCGGCATACTGTACCCCTCTATCACTATGAAAAACCAGCCCCGGGCTAGGCTGCCGCTGCTGCCGGGCCATTTTTAGGGCCGTGCACACCAGTGCACTGTTTATTCTGTCTGACATCGCCCAGCCAACTATGCGCCGCGAGTACAGGTCCTGAACAATACACAGATACAGCCAGCCTTCCAGCGTACGAATGCAGGTAATATCTCCAACCCATTTCTGGTTCTGCTCATCGGCACTGAAATTGCGCTCCAGCCGGTTTGGTGCTACCGCATAGGCGTGCGCAGAATCTGTCGTCGTTACAAACCTGCTCTTTACCTTTGATCGCAGGCCGCTTGTACGCATGATTCGCCGTACCAACTCGGCACTGCACCTCTGGTCTGTCTCATCAATAATGTCCTCATGAACCTTACGATACCCGTATATCTTCCTGCTGCGGGCATGGAACTTCTTAACCGATTCGGCTATATCAGCACAGCGTATCTGCCGCTTCGAGGGCCTGCGCCCCAGCCAGGCATAATAGCCGCCTGCTGAAACCTGCAGCGCCCGAAACATGACAGCCTTGGGATATAATGGCTCATGCCCCCGTATCCAGGCGTACCTTACAGGCTGTCTTTGGCAAAGTACGCCGCCGCTTTTTTTAATATCTCATTCTCCAGCTGCAGTTGCTTGAGCTCTTTGCGCAAACGCTTCATTTCTTCGGCTTCAGGCACAACCTGGCCTGCTCCAGGCAGCTCTCCTGTAGCTTGGTACTTCTTGATCCATTCCCGGATCGTCCACGTACACGGCCCCAGTCTGCCTGAGGCCTCCTTCAACGTGTAGCCCTGCTCTATAACCAGTCTACATGTCTGTAACTGAAATTCACGGTTATACTTCTTGATTTTTCCCATGACGGATTCTCCTTTCCGGCGAGCATTATACCCTCTCGCCAACTGTCCGTCATTTGTTTAGCACTTTAAACGTTTATTGTCGGATGAGAGGATTTTAGGCAGTGGAGATTTTGTTGAACGGGTAATCGAGGAAGCCGAGCAAGCCATGCG
>CAYTSF010000271.1:0-2136 GCA_964440335.1 uncultured Leptospirales bacterium | reverse complement strand
TGCGGCGGCCAGGGAATTTACACAATGTTCATTGCCCGCGAGCTGGTTAAACTGGGCCACGAGGTACATGTTATTCAGGGCCCGCCATACTTCCCACCAATGGAAGGGGTGCATATGCACTATGTCGGCAACCACAACTACTTCAACAAAAAGAAGGATTACATAAAGCCCCATAAACCATTTGCCACACTGAGCCCCCTGAATTTCTACGAGTTCGTGGCCTCAAAGTTCGGCATATTCCCTGAAATCGAGGCATTTTCATTCAGGGCATACTTCAAGCTGCGCAAGCTCCTGAAAGTTCACAAGTTTGATATAATCCACGACAACCAGAACCTGGGCTACGGGTTTCTGCTCATAAAGACTCTCGGCATTCCGTTTATCTCGACCATACATCACCCGCTCTCCATTGACAGGTCAACATGGTTCGAGTACCCGTCAGAGTTCAGCCTCAAGGTGAAGCGAGTTCTCTATTACCCGCTCATAATGCAGGGTTTCGTGGCGCGAAGGATGGATCACATAATCACCGTATCCCACGACGCGGCCAGGGAGATAACAAAGGCCTTTGGCGTAAAGCCGGAGAAGATGAGCGTTGTTTACAACGGCATGGACACGGAATTTTTCAGGCCTATAAAGGGTATGAAGAAGAAACCCGGCAGCGTACTCTTTGTGGGCAATGTTGAGGACAGGAAAAAAGGTGTGGTATACCTGCTGAAGGCCCTGACCCTTACAAAACACAAGGTAAATCTTACGGTTGTTGACGGTGGTGCGCCAAACAGGACATATGTGACAAAGTGGATTGATAATTTCGGGCTCAACGACAGGATTCACTTTACGGGGAAGATCCCGGGCGAAAAGCTCCTGGAGTTTTATTCACAGAGCCAGATTGCCGTATCGCCTTCGTTATATGAAGGATTCGGATTTCCCGCAGCTGAGGCCATGGCCTGCGAGCTTCCGCTCATCTCTTCAGACGGCGGTGCGCTGCCCGAGGTTGTGGGCGAGCACATGAAGACAGGCTACGTCGTTAAGGCCAGGGACCCCTTCGGTCTGGCAAAGGCTATAGATTACCTAATGGATAATCCCGATGTAAGGGAGAAGATGGGCAGGGCCGCGCGTAAACGGGTGCAGAAGGTTTTTACATGGGAGAACGCGGCCCTGGAAATGGTGAAGGTATATCAGGAGGTCATTGATGCTTACCGTTGATTTTGAAAGGCTTGCAGTGCAGGAGGGGAACGTGGTGCTTGATGCAGGATGCGGATGGGGCAGGCACTCTGTTGAGTACATGAAACACGGCGTGAAAGTATTCTGCCTGGACCTGGATCTTGACTCATTGTATAAAACCCGTTACACAATCGCAAGCATGATGAAAAGCGGTAAGGCCCATGAAAAAAGCAGGTTCCTCTGCCATATCGGCGACGCCCTTAACCTCCCCTTTAAAAACGAAACCTTTGACAGGATAATATGTTCCGAGGTCATGGAACACGTAAACGATGACTTCAAGGCATGTGCGGAACTCGCCCGCGTTCTGAAAAAAAACGGCCGCATAGCAATTACTGTCCCCACATATATCAGTGAAATTATTTATGACGCAATAACATACGAATACTTCACATCGCCGGGCGGCCATGTAAGAAAGTACATGCCGTCAAAACTGGCAGAGATCATGCGCAAAAACGGGCTCGAGGTCTACGCGGTGGACTTCAAACATTCATTCCATACGATATGGTGGATGATACGGGGAGTTGTGGGCCTTCACAATGCGGAACATCCAATCGCAACTGGATATCGTGAGTTCCTCGTCAGGGGGCTTTCGTCAAACTTCATGAGAAGCTGCGAGCGTTTCTTCAACAACTTCTTCCCCAAGAGCGTAATCATTTACGCATGGAAGAAGTAGATAAATGTTCTGTTTTATAATTCAACAAATGTTTCCATGTAAAACAGAAACAGTACGCATAAAATCATGATAATAGCAAAGTTATCGTATGTCCCTTGAATCAGGGGCGTGTAGGGACTTTAAGTGTTTTAATACGGGGAGTTTCCTGGATAAAAAAAATATATACGACATGGATTATTTCGTGAGAAAAAAGATGGTGCAAGCAAAGTGGGCGATCGCCGACAGCATCAGAAAAAACCAAAACC
>CAYTSF010000270.1:0-2151 GCA_964440335.1 uncultured Leptospirales bacterium | reverse complement strand
CAAGGACAAAGTAAGGCAGGGGATAGTGAATAATGAAAAGGTGTTGTACTTATCATTCATTATTCACTGTTAATTAAAAACTGTCACCATACCACCACAGCACACTGAGCACCGGCACAGGAGAATCCATAAAATTTTATTGACTCAATCCCACGGTGTTACTATTGTCAGACCAGAGGAGTATCTTTCTATGGGCAGCAGAATAACAATTGACCCGGCCGTATGCAGCGGTAAACCTGTTGTAACCAATACCAGGGTACTTGTTGCGAACATACTTGCCGACCTTGCCAATGGATTGGATTATGACCAGATTATATCCAATTATCCCAACATCAATAAAGAGGATATAATTGCCTGTCTTGAATTCGGCAGCGAACTTGCACAGTTTGAAACGGTTCAGATAGACCGTGCAGTATGAATGTCCTGCTTGATGAAAACTTCCCGAAAAAGGCCAAAGAAGTCCTCGAAAAATCGGGCTTTATAGTATATGACGTAAGGGGAACAGAAAACGAGGGTTTGACGGATGTTGAAATATTCAGTATAGCAAAAAAAGAAAGGGCTCTTTTTTTAACCACTGACCGTGATTTTTTCCATACTATTCATCTGACGCAAAAACCTCATTGCGGAATAGTTGTAATAAACCTCCGAACTCCCAACACCGAAAAGATAGTTGAAAAACTTTCATGGTTCCTTGGGAATTTTAACAATGAAAAACATGATAATATCTGTTACCTGATATCTGATACAAAATGCAATATCTACAGATAGTTTATCCATAAAATATTATTGACTCGTTTCCTGATTGTAGCAATGGTCATTTAAACCCGCCTGCTATTTCTTCGCACCGGCCTTAACAAGAACCTTAACTATTTCAGAAGTACCCTCCTCATCGGCCAGTTCCATGGCATAAACAAGGGCGGTATTCCCCTGGCTGTCCCTGGCATTAACATCCGCACCTTTGCTTACCAGGAAGCTGACAATCTGCACCCTCTTTTCAGGGTCAGCATACTTATCCGCAAAGGCCAGTATCAGCGCAGTCCTTCCTGAAGAATCTCTGGCATTTACCTTCGCGCCCCTGCTCAAAAGGAACCCGGCAATATCCACCCTGCAGCCGTAAGCAGCGCTCATGAGCGGTGTCCATCCGGTATTCTTCGCCCTGTTTACATCAGCCCCATTATCCACAAGATACGAAACGATCTTCATGCTTTTATCTGCTGCCTCAATAAGCGGAGTCATACCGTCATTGTCACCTCCGTTTACATCTGCGCCCTTTTCAACGAGCATTTTCACAATATCAAAGTAACAGCGTTTTGAAGCCAGTATTAAGGGCAGGTCGCCGTATTCTGACCTGCCGTTCACATCGGCCCCCCTGTTTATCATGAGAACTGACAGGTCGATGGGACAGTTCAGTATTGCATAATGCAGCGCTGAGACTGGCTGGCTGTTCAGGTCAGCCCCTTTATTTATCATGGCCCTGGCGAGATCAAAATACCCTGCTCTCAGGGCATAGAATAGAGGAGTTATTTCATCCCTGTCAGCAATGTTGAGGTCAGCGCCATTTTCTACGAGGAGCCATGCGATCTTTTCGTGTTCACCACCAATGGCAAGGAGCAGGGGAGTCATTAAGGATTCACTGCAGGCATTCACATCGGCGCCGCCATGAATCAGCAGGCTTGCTACAGGGAGATGCCCGCTGGCGACAGCATAAATGAGCGGTGTATCGCCTCCAGTGTCGCTGGTGTTAATCTCTGCCCCGCTCTCAATTAAAAATTCAGCAATGGCCGCATCGCTGTTGTCATACTCACCATCATTACCTGTACCATCCGACGGGCCCGACTCCGCCACATACATGAGCGGCGTCATCCCGTTAACGTCCCGCCCATTAATCTCCGCGCCCCTGGCCGCAAGGAACTTCACCGCTGCCACGCTTTGACTTCCCGCAGCATACATGAGCGGTGTTTTGCCGTACTCATCTGCATCTTTAACAACAGCCCCCCTGCTCACAAGGTAGCTCACTGTTTCAGCATAACCGTTGCACGCCGCGTGCATGAGCGCTGTTCGCCCCTGCCGGTCCCTTGAATTAATATCTGAACCGCTATTCAGGATCAGGCCTGCACCCTCAGTATCACCCAACGCCGACGCAACCATCAG
>CAYTSF010000269.1:0-2155 GCA_964440335.1 uncultured Leptospirales bacterium | reverse complement strand
TCCACTCTTCGTTCAGCCAGTATCCGGCGACCATTATGTTGGATGTATTTTTACTATAACCGCCGCAATAAACATCCTCCTCCCATACCTTTATGGAATTGACAGCTGCATAACCATACTCATATATCCTGGGAAGCTGCTTGAACTCTTCATCATTCTTCCAGTATCCGGGCACCTGATACATTGAACTATTTTTGCTATAACCGGCAGCATAGACATCACTCCCTGAAACAACGATCTCAAAAACCTCTGCATTTTGAGAAGCATCTATGGGTGCAAAGCCATGCCATGTGCTATCCATCCAGTATCCGGGTACCCTTATAATGGATGAATTTGTACTGAAACCGCCACAGTACGCATGGCCGTCGCTCACAACAATCGATCTTACCTGATGAAAATAAGTCGAACTAGCAGCGTAGTATACCGGATCAAGCGATGTATATGTGCCGTTACTCTTCCAGTAACCTGCAACTATCGCGCTGGAGGCAGCATAACAATAGCCTGCCGCATAGACGTATTTATCCGAAACTGTAACTGAATAAACCTGTGCCGGTTGTGCTGCATCCAGCGGAGTGAGCCCGTACCATGAACCATTCTTCCAGTAGCCAGGCACAGCAACAGATGAACTGTTGTAGCTGTAACCCCCGCAATAGACATCACCATCGACAACCATGATTGAAAAGACATATGAATTTCGTGTTTCATCAAGAGAGGGCAGCTTTACCCATGTACCGTTCTTCCAGTAGCCAGGTACAGCAACAGAAGAACTGTTGCTGCTGTAACCTGCGCAATAGACATCGCCATTGTAGACAAAAATTGAGTTAACCCGTGAATTGCTGTCAGAATTTATTGAAGGAAGGGCAACCCACTGGCTATCAACCCAGTAACCGGGCACCTGGATTCCTGAACTGTTTTTGCAGTAACCGGCAGCGTATAAGACCGGTATTTTTTTGAATGCCAGGTCAGAGATATCTCCGCCGCAGTACAGGGCAGGTAACGCTATTAGTAAAAAAACCAGTAGTTTCAGTTTATTAATAATCATATTCGATTCCCCTGGAACCAAAAATCGCGAACCTGGCACCAGCAAGCACCTGCACACCATATATTCTGGAATCCTTAAACTCGCCATCATAAAAGGAATGGTGCCAGCCGGTCTCAAGGAATACCTGGAAATGCCGGGTCACGTCAAAAGAGATGCCGGTGTTAAAGGCCATGGCAAACCCTGAATCACCGGCAGAGGCGCTTTTTTGCCCTTCGACATCCACGCCTGTGCGGGAAAATCCGAAGCAGATGGAATTTCTCCAGTGCAGCCTTAACGCTGATAGTAAACTGATTTCAGGTTCATATTCAAGACCGGCGAGTATTGAATAATAGCTATAGTCAATTACATATATATCGGTCGGGGTAACTTTTTCATCACTGAACAGGGTGTATGTCCCCCTGGCCAGGGCCTTGAAATCACTGTTAATGTCAACAAACAGCGACCCCCCTCCTCCAAGCTGGCTTTCAGCGTCAAATATATTAACATTCGCGCCATATATCTCTGCACCCACATCTGCCATTGCGTTTATCGCAGAAAGAACAACCACGCAGCATATAAAAAATATTCTCTGTATCATCAGCCTACCCTTGTCTCTTGACTTTTTATAAAAGACTTGTTTCCTTCTTGCTTTTAACGAGACTAAGGGGCGGAGCCCCTTAAAAAAGCCCCCTTCAGGCTTTCTGAAGGTATCAAACGCCAGTCTGGAAACAGGTCTAAATATTGAAACTGTAAATAACCTGTAGTTCAACACATTACAAGTATAAATTAGATACAAATGCCGCAAAAAAACAGAAAATATTAAGATTCTCCATGAACGCACTATATACGCTTTTAAAGCTGTTTTGCGACACATCAATGAAGCAGTAAAAAATTACAAGGCTGTCTAAAATATCATTAACGCTAAGACGGGCGACCTCCGAAAGTCCCTTGCGGGAAATCTATTCAGTAACTATTGTATTAGCGCGGGCTGCTTAAACTTGTTGAAAAAAATAAACATTCATGAGGCCAGATAAGGCCAGATAAGGCCAGAGAAGGCCGGAGAAGGCCGGAGAAGGCCGGAGAAGGCCGGAGAAGGCCGGAGAAGGCCGGAGAAGGCCAGAGAAGGCCGGAAAT
>CAYTSF010000268.1:0-2173 GCA_964440335.1 uncultured Leptospirales bacterium | reverse complement strand
CTTTTTTTAATTTTTGCTTTATCTGCCTTCTCATGCTCAAATCATCAGTTTGTCAGGTATCAGAAAGAAGATGTAGCTGAAAACAAAATAGCAGTTTATTTTTTCACTACAGCAGGAACTGATATGTATCATGGAACATACTATTTTCAACAGCTCCTTAATGATCAAAATACAGGGATAAATAATTCTTTTTCAAATTCCAGAATTCCTGAATGCAGGTTCTGCCGCTTTTTGTGCGATAGAGAACAATATGAATTCCTGGTAAAATTTGAAATTGTGCAGAACCAGGGCAATAAAACCACATCTCAAACTTTTTCGCAGAGTTTTAAACTTAATCTTAAAGATGAAAAATCAAGGCATGTTTTCATCTTATGCGCTATTCCCGAAAGCCGCCTTCTGGTCTATCGTGTCGAACCGGACGTTGGTGAAAAAAACATAGAGAATTGTATGAAATAAAAAATTTCGTAATATCGATTTTCAGCCGATTTCAATATGCGCTGCCGGTATGATTTCTTACCGGCAGCGCATATCCCCTGAATCAGTGGTTGTACATGTAAACTTCTTCGGGAATCTACCGGATCGCAATTCACAAACAATGTGGTCACCTCTGCTGCTTCATCGAAAGAGAAATCCTCCTGCGCTCCACATCCACCTCAAGCACGGTGACTGTTACCTTCTGGTTCACCTTCACCACTTCGCGGGGATCAGAAACGTATTTGTCCGCAAGCTGGCTGACATGCACCAGGCCGTCCTGGTGAACACCAATGTCAACAAAGGCGCCGAATGCTGTGACGTTTGTCACTACGCCGGGCAGCGACATTCCCGGTTCAAGGTCAGTCATCTCCTTGACCTTGTCGGAGTAATTGAAGAGTTCAAATTCCCTGCGAGGGTCGCGGCCAGGTTTCTCAAGCTCGGAGTATATGTCACGGAGGGTGGGCATCCCCCTTTCAGGCGTTACGTACTTTTCAAGTTTTATTTTTTCGCGGAGTTCCTTCTTCTGAACAAGATCGGTGACGCTGCATGAAAGGTCCGCAGCCATCTTCTCCACAACACCGTAGCTTTCAGGATGCACCGCGCTGCTGTCCAGAGGGTTCCCCGATCCCCGTATGCGCAGGAAACCCGCTGCCTGTTCGAATGTCTTTGAGCCCATACCCGAAACCTTCATCAGTTCAGTCCTGGACCTGAAGGGCCCGTTCTTTGCCCTGTACTCCACGATTGCGTTCGCCATACGCGAAGAGAGCCCCGAAACGTAACTGAGCAGCTCGCCGCTGGCAGTATTCACCTCCACGCCAACCGAGTTTACGCAGCCCGAAACAACATCCTCCAGACTTTTGCGCAGGTCCTTCTGGTCAACGTCGTGCTGGTATTGCCCCACACCAATGGACCTGGGGTCGATCTTAACCAGTTCAGCCAGGGGGTCCATGAGCCTGCGGCCTATGGAAACCGCGCCCCGCACCGTGACGTCGTGATCAGGAAACTCCTTGCGGGCAAGCTCAGACGCGGAGTATACCGATGCGCCGCTCTCGTTTACCATGATCACGATGACTCCGGGTATGGCGAGGCTTCGGCAGAAATCCGTAGCCTCGCGGCCCCCGGTCCCGTTGCCTATGGCAATTGCCGCAATCTTATATCTTGCGCAGAGTGATTTTATCACAGCCGCAGATGCATCCTTTTTGTTATGCGGTTCAAGGGGATATATGGTTTCATTGTGCAGCAGGTTCCCCTGGGCAGAGAGGCACACAAGTTTACAGCCGGTGCGAAGCCCCGGATCCAGGGCCAGTACAGGCTTCTCTCCCATGGGAGAGGCCAGGAGAAGTTCCCGCACATTCTCAGCGAACACCTTAATGGCCTCTGCGTCCGCCCTCTTCTTTAACACACCGCGAAGCTCAGTCTCCATTGATGGCCCCATGAGCCTCTTGTAGCAGTCCCTCACCGCCTCCTGCACATACTGTGAAGCCCCGGCTCCGGGCTTAACAAATCCTGACTCCAGCAGTGCAATGCCCTTCTCCTCTTCAGGGAGGAAATGCGCCGTGAGTATCCCCTCATCCACTCCACGCAGCACCGCAAGTATCCTGTGCGAAGGGGCCCTGTGCACTGGCTCAGACCACTCGAAGTAGCCCCTGTACTTTGCGCCATCCTTCTCTTTATCCTTCCCCTTAACGACCTTCGATGA
>CAYTSF010000267.1:0-2189 GCA_964440335.1 uncultured Leptospirales bacterium | reverse complement strand
CGTCAGGGTTACGTTCACCGAAGATGAGGATCTTCATGTTTCCATTTTTTATGTCTGCAAGGGCCCGTTCGGTGCCGCGCTTCTCTGCTGCAGTCATTTTATGCTCTCCGGTTTTGTTATCAATGTTCTGTTCAATCCTCTGTTCATGCTGTGATGTGCATGCTGTTACGAGTACAAGAAGGGCTGCAATGCAGGCTGCGGTTTTTTCTTTCATGTATCTTCTCTCCTTTTTTGAGGGGATGATCAGTCCCCCTGTCATAAACTTTTTCCATAACATGAAGTCGCAGTGTTCACTCCTTCACCTTTAATCTTTTCGGCAGCATGTTCCTGGGGCAGTAACCGCTCATGTTACCTGCACCGTCCTTTGACCTGTAGTTCTCCTTGATGTATGGCCTGGCGCTGTCGCCCGGATGAAATGGTGTATCAAGGTACTTTCTTTCACCCGGAGCCAGTTCGCGGGCTGATCCATCTTCAAGAATATAAACATAGGGGTAGGGCGCCATCTTTGCCTCCTCTCTGCTCACTTCGGGGTATTCCATAGATCACCCCCTGTTTCAGAATATACAGGAGCAGGGGAAGTATACAAGAAATTAATATAACAACAGCAGGTTTAATGTCAAGTTGAGGGCCTGGTTTGCGAATATTTTTTACTGGCAGGGCCGGGCGCGCAAAAAATTTATTGCAAGGCAGGTGCTTTTATTGTATAGTAATTTTCGTTTTTTATTGGCGAAGATTCCATAACAACAGGTAAATGAGATGAACAGAATAACCAGGACGCTTCTTGCGGCGCTGCTGATCATTTTTTCCGCGTCGGCGGTATATGCCGAGTATTTATTTTTAAAGGACGGGACAATTCTCAAGGGGACGGTTTTAAGCGAGACCAAAAACTCCATAGTCTTCGTGACAGAGGATAAAAAGAAGCAGACCTTCAGCCGCGATACAATTATGCGCGTGTTATATACTGAGCTCAACATGAACAAGATCTGGGTCCAGAAAAAAAACGGCGAGGGTTTCACCGCGTACATAGTTGACGAAGACCGTGAAACATACACCCTGAGGCTCGACATAAACAAGCCCGAGGAGATGAAGATCAGCAGGAAGGAGGTGCTCTTTATATCGGAGCGCACCTGCTCAGGCCTGAAGGGTGAGGCCACAACAGAGAGCATTGAGCTTACCTGGTTCCCTCCCTATGACAGGATGGAGACATACCGCGTATACGTTAAGAAAAAGAAAGAGGACAAGTACGAACTGCTGGCTACGACCGAGAAGACCGCTTATCTCATGGAGAACCTGCCCAGCAATACGCGTTACATAATCATGGTCACAGGAGTAGACTCCAGGAATGAGGAGACCCCTCCAAGCAACGAACTCGAGATCATGACGAAGAACCTGCTCCCCGAAAAGCCGGGCGGTGTTTCATGCGACACCAATGATAAAGGGGACACCGTGGTCACCTGGCAGGCAGCCACAGACCGCGACGGCAAGGTCATCTCTTACAGGGTCTACGCCCTTGTGGATAAAAACAGGAACCTCATTGGCGAGACAAAGGAGCTCACCTACACGGTGAAGGCCGGCACAGCCTACGACAGGATCATTGTGCAGAGCGTTGACGACATGGGGGGGGAGTCGGGCTCTGATGTCATGCGAAAACAGGACAAGCCCTCTTTAATGCTTTCGCTTTATCCGGGCTTCATGTACCCGGTGCTGAACTTCGGCGACCTTGCAGGCTACGGTTACGGCGGAACAGCAGCATTTACATGGGAGAACTACATCTTTACCGGGTTTACCACGGGCATTGAGGCAGGGTGCTATTACCTCACGGGGAAGGACGAGCTTGAGAACATGAACAGGAAGACCGAGAGCGTGCTCTTCGCGCCCGTCATGTTTACGCTGGGCTACCGCGTGTACTCAGGGGAGTCCTTTATCATAACGCCGTTTGTTTCGTGCGGGGCTGTTTACTTTAACAGCAAAAACGTGGAGCGCGACAAAGAGACCCTTGTTGAAACTGAGAGTACAATATCAGAGGTGGGGCCTGCGGCTGTTGCAGGCATGGGCTTTGCGCTGAGGCTTGGCGATTCGACCTACCTGTCGCTCAGGGGGGGCTGCGGCTACATGATAGGCGCTGAAAAGGGGATGTACGTTGTTGCTGACCTGGGATTTATGTACAGGCTGTAGAAGATAAGGAATGA
>CAYTSF010000266.1:0-2192 GCA_964440335.1 uncultured Leptospirales bacterium | reverse complement strand
GTGATTCCGGTTTTTATTTAACTTTTAGTTGCATTTTTTATTCTTATAGTGAATGAAGATAGCTGGAACAAGCGGGTTTTTCCGATTATATAATGAAGGAGCCCCCTGGCGGGAAAAATTAGATGCGATCCAATAAAAAAAACCGGATAATAAAAGCCGCCCTTATCATAACAATGGTTATGATACCATTTTCCATTTTTACTCAGTCTGTGGAAGAACTCGACAGGCAGGCACAGGAGTATTACAACAACAAGGATTATTCCAATGCCATATCAAAATGGATGGAGATACTTGATATTGATCCTGAAAACCGGGATGTACAGAAAAAGATCGAGATGATCTACGAGATGAAGCAGAAAAAGGACCTTGAACTTGAGCGGGCAAAAATCAATTATAAAAAAGCCAAGATTGAACTTAATAAAAATAAAGAAGCTGATATTTCATACGACGATGCCGAACTCAACCTTGAAAAAGCAAGGGAGAAGGCAAAACGGGCTTTTGACAGTTTTATTACCGCGTACCGTATAGATCCCAGGGACCCTGAACTGCAGCCCATACGTGAAGAGATGGAGAAGCTTGAGAAATATATCGCATCAGAGGAGAAAAAACTTTCGGTTTCAAAGGAACAGCGCAGGAGGGCCATGGAGCTGGCAGCCCTTGCGCAGAAGGCCATGGATGAATCCCGCTACAAAGACGCACTGGGTTACTGGGAGGAGATTCTTGCATTCATGCCTGAAAATGTTGAAGCCCTTGAGGGCAAGCGGCAGGCAACACTGGCCATTGAAAATATTATACGTTTTGAAAACATAAAAAAATTCCTGCAGAGCGGTATTGCATATTTTAACAAGGAGGATTACAAGCTCGCCCGCCAGGATTTTATGAATGTACTTCAGCTTGACCCTGAAAATAACACCGCCCAGGACTACATCGAGAAGATTGACGACAAGCTTCATGACAAGAAAAAGAGAGAGGAGCGCGATAAACAGGCTGAGATTCTTTACGCATCGGGTGTAAAGAATCTCAAAGAGTACAAGTTTGATGATGCCGTTGAGGATTTCGAGCAGATTCTCAGCCTTTATGATGATAAAAATTACCGCGATACAAAAGAGAAGCTGGCCAGCATCCCGAAGCTCAGGGAGGATTTCGAGAGAAAAAGCCGCGAACAGCGTCTAAAGGAGATTGAGGAACTGTTTAACAATGGCATGATCGCCCTTTCTGAGGGGCGGTACCAGGACGCCATCAGCTATTTTGAAAAAACGCTTGTTCTTGATCCCAAGAACAAAATAATTCCTCCATACCTCCAGAGGGCAAAGGATGCCCAGAAGCTTGTAGAGGAGGAGGTCGTTGATGAAAACTCGCCATACTACGACGTGGTCAATTCTCTCATGGTCTCCGGCAAAAAGCTGTATAATGCGGGCAGGTATGCTGAGTCAAAGAAGAGATGGGAGCAGATAGTTGAGCTGTTCCCGTCAAACCTCATGGCCAATGAATTTATCATGAAGTGCGAGATAAAGATGGATCCCGATAAGAAGGAATACATGGTTAAGAGGTTCATCGCTGAAGCCGAGAAATACATGAATGACAGGGATTACCGCAACGCATACAGGAAATACACCCTTGTTAAGTCCATAGATCCGGGGTATCCGAATATAGATTCACTCATAAGCAAAAGCGACAAGACGAAATCATTAAGCGGGTCATCAAACCTTTCGGCTGATGAGACGGCTGAAATTGAGAGGAGGTATAAGCTTGGTATGGCTTATTACCAGAAGGGGGGCGAGGACAATTTAAAGAAGGCCCTTGAGGAACTGCGCTGGGTGGTGCAGAAAGACCCCGGGTACATCAAGGCTGTGGTTATAGTGAACAAGATTGAAGCCCAGTTCAGGGCAGGCTCAACTACCGAGAAGAAGACGGGCAAGAAACTTACTGCGGAAGAGGAAAAGCTTGTGAGGCAGTATTACTTCAACGGCATAACATACTACCAGAACAATGACATAAAAAGGGCTATCGCGGAATGGCGGAAAGTTCTCCTGATAGATCCGAATCACACAAAAGCAAAAAATAATATCAGGAAAGCCATGGTTATCCTGGGGAGATAATTTTTTATGACTGATGAATCAAAGGCCGGCGCACCGAAGGGCCATGAACATGGCGCTCACAGGAAGAAAATCCGTTTCGGGATAAGGCTCAAG
>CAYTSF010000265.1:0-2195 GCA_964440335.1 uncultured Leptospirales bacterium | reverse complement strand
ACCAGGGAACGCTCAGCGGGGCATGAAAAGCCCGGTGCCCTGAAGAAGAGGAGCCCCGCGCCTGGAATGTCAGCCGTGATATGGTCAACAAGGTGTACGGGCTTATCCGGCGAATAATGCCAGGGCATCTGGCCCGGCGCTTCAGGTTTACTGCCATGTTCATGACGGATGATCTTAACTCCTGCAGCCTCCTCTATGAGCTCAACAGGTATGCCCCCCGGACGCAGGAGCGCAATCCCTTCACCGGCGGCAGAGATGATCGTGGACTCTATGCCCACATGGCAGCTGCCGCCGTCAAGGACCATCCCTTCAGAGTCATGGAGCTGCTTCTCTACATGCTGCGCAGTCGTGGGGCTGATGGACCCGAACCTGTTGGCGCTTGGCGCGGCAATAGGCGTGCCCGCAAGTTCAATGAGGCTGCGCGCCACGGCGTGGTCAGGCATGCGCACTGCAACGGTCTCCAGGCCCGATGTCACGATGTCCGGCACATGGGGCTTTTTCTTCACAACAATGGTAAGGGGGCCGGGCCAGAACTTTTCGGCAAGTGCCATTATGTGGCTGTCCGGTTTATCTGCAAGTTCAAAGAGTGTATCGATCTCTGTTATGTGAAGTATGAGCGGGTCAAAAAAAGGGCGCTTCTTTGCCTCGAATATCCCTGCCGCGGCAGTGGCGTTCAGGCCGTCAGCGCCCAGGCCGTAAACGGTTTCTGTGGGGAACGCGACGAGTCCACCCCTTCGTATAAGGTCTGCTGCGAGCCGTATGTTCTCCTCTGTTGCGCTGTATACTTTCATGCTGCTGCCTGTTTATGTGCATCTTCGGTGCGGGAAGGGTTTAGTCAATTTATTTTTAGGTACGCTTTGAGTTGATTTGTATTGACAAGCTGAATTGTATATCATATAGATATCAGTAATTGGCTTTCCACAGTTGCTGTTATTCACCGCCCGTCTACGGCGGGGGGTGAATATATAATTGTGTGTAAATCCATTATATGAATGGTATAATAAATGATACAGAGATAATTGGAGTAATGGCTGAAAGTGAATACATATTACAAAGAGTGAAGGAGGCGGTCCTGTCGTTCGACAGTTGTGCGGATATCTTTCTTTACGGTTCACGTGCAAGGGGAACCTCTGTCCCTGAATCGGACTGGGATTTCCTCATACTTACTGAATCCGATCTTGACAATGAAAAGAAAAGAGAGATCAGGAGAGCAATTTATTCAATAGAACTCGAAACAAATGAAATAATTTCAGTTATCATTCACAATAAGCGCTACTGGAACAGTGAGCGTAATTCAGTTACACCATTCTTTCAGAATATCCGCAGGGAGAGTATTGCCGTATGACAGGTTCCCCACTATCTGAATTGATAAATTACAGGATAGGGAGAGCAGAGGAGTCTCTTCTTGAAGCAAAGATAATGGCTGAATCGCATCACTGGAATACATGCATAAACAGGTTGTATTATACCTGTTTTTACGCAGTATGTGCATTGCTTATTAAAAATAATCTATCTTCAGCGAAGCACACGGGGGTTAGATCAATTTTCAACAGGGACTTTGTCCGGTCAGGAGCGATATCCGTAAATATTTCTGAGGTATATAATGAACTGTTTAACCTTAGACATGAAAGCGATTATGCGGATTTTTTTCAGGCAGATGAAAGCCTCGTTCTTCCCATGATCCCGCAGGTCGAAAAATTTCTGATCCATATTCGAGAGTTACTTTAAATTCAAACAAAACAGGTAATGTTTATCCTTGAAGTATATACGCACTCCTTCTCTTTTTACAGCTTGACAGATACCCTTGAGAAGCACTATATTTAATTTATGAATGCGACAGAAGTAACAGTAACCACCAGTGTCCGTGATATTGCACAGGGGATTGATCCTGCAGCTGATATAATATTATATGGGTCACATGCACGGGGTGATGCAAAACCTGATTCGGATTGGGACATCCTGATCATAACAAGCAGGATACTGTTGTGGGACGAGGAGCAGAAATTACGTTCACTTATTTATCGGTATGAAGTATTGTCTGATACAGTGCTGTCTATTGTTATACATTCAGCGGAGCAATGGACCGATCCCATGTTTCAAGTCACCCCTTTTTATAAGAACGTCCTCCGTGAAGGTATAAGGATATGACTTCGCCTCTTGAAGAACTGGTTCAATACCATATGAACAGGGCTGCT
>CAYTSF010000264.1:0-2261 GCA_964440335.1 uncultured Leptospirales bacterium | reverse complement strand
AACAGGAGCATGAAGAGCGCAATGTGGGCCGACCCCATCGAAGGCGGGATAACCGGCGAGTACTTCGACTACGTCAATACCTTCAAGAAGAACAACAGGCTCTCCCAGGAGATGAAAGAGAAGATCGCCATGAGGTTCAAATCGCTGCGCACAAACCGCGACAGGTTTGCCGATGATTACATGCTCTGGATCGAGTACGAGCGGGAAGGCATCATGAAGCTCAACAACGTCGTCAGGGAGATGTTCTTCAAGCATATACCCTTTAAAAAGGAGACCCGCGAACACCTGGAGAACATGCCGGCATTCAACAAGTACGCCGGCAGGTACAAGAACGTCCAGGCCCGCGAAATCGCGGCGTATGAAAGGAAATTCAAGAAGTACCAGAACGAGAGCGGTCTGTATCCACCCGAGATTGAGAAGTATTTTGAATACCTGAAGATGTAGCCAGGCTGCGTGCAGGTATATTAAAATTGATGAATATAAAGGAGCAAAATGATGGCCTCTTTCACGGATAAAAGAAAGTTTTTTTCTGCGGCGTTCTCTCTGTGCGTTATTTTAGTGTTATGCGGCGGAATGGTTTTTGCTTCATCGGATAAGGATGAACGGGGATCAGGGAACTGTGATCCGGAAAAATGTGAAAAGTACAGCGACTACCTGGTTGATGTAAAACAGTACAAGCGTGGAGGCGAGAGCTTTCACCGGAAGTACAGGCCTGAACTGCTATGCCTGGCTGCGGCTGTTATCGAGGAACAGGATGCGCCGCTGGTAAAGAAGAGCGTGGGATTTTACCATGATAAAAAGTCCGGTACCCGGAGCCCCTACTACATAGGCTTTGACCTCTCGGCCGAGTTTGACGGTTCGCTCGATTATGGCAGGTTCTGTACGAAGCTCATAAAAGAAAACGTTGGCGGAATAGCCGGCGAGGCCGGCAGTTTTGACAGGGTGCTTGAAGACAGCGAAGTTGCGGGACTGGCGATTACGTTCAGGTGGGTGTGGGAAAACGCGGAGTGTAATGTAACGATCTGGCTCAACGAAAGGGACATCCGTGAATTCAACAGCGAAAAAATTACCGCGGGCGAACTGTACCAGCGGAGCACCATAACAAACAGTTCGGGCGAGGTTATACTCCTTCCAATATAGATTCAATGATGGAGCATGTTTTTTTCATCTCCATCATTGTGCCTACGCTGATCCTCACGTAATCCGAAACGACCGGCCCCATGAAGTATCGCACCAGAACGTTCTGTTCTTTAAGCTTTTCGTAAAGCGAAGATGCATCCATCCTGGGGTGACGGGCGAGCATGAAGTTGGCCCTGGAGGGTACAATGCTGAAACCCATTGCCTCAAGCCGCTCCTCCAGGTACTCCTTGTTGCTGCGCAGCATCTCTATGTTATACCTGAAGGTCTTGGTATCCTCCAGCGCCGCAAGAGCGCCCGCCTGTGCAAGTGAATCGACATTATACGAATCCTTTATCTTTACCAGCCCGCGGATAATATCCCTGTTTGCCACGGCCATGCCAATGCGCAGCCCTGCCAGGGAATAGGACTTGGAGAATGATCGTGTTACTATGAGGTTGTCATACTGTTTAACGAGGCTGATTGCCGAGCCGCCGTAGAAGTCTATATACGCCTCGTCAATTACAAGCAGCCCTTTGTAGATTTTCAGGAACGCCTCGATTTTCCCGCTGTCAATAAATGTCCCTGTGGGGTTGTTGGGATTTGCGATTATTACAAGGTTGTAGCCCTTCACCAGGAACTTGTCCAGGTCGAGCACAAGGTCAGTGCCCAGGTTTATCTTCTCGAATTTTATGGCGCTGGACTGGGCAAGCGAGTTGTAGAGCGAGTAGGAGGGGTAGGGGAAAGCGGCGAGTCCATCCTGCTCGATGAATCCCCGGAAGATGAGCGTGAATATTTCATCTGACCCGTTGCCGGCAAATATATTTTCAGGCTCAAGTCCGTTCTGCTCCGCGAAGGCTTCGCGGAGCAGCCTGCACTGCGAGTCAGGGTAACGCCTCAGGTTGCCGTTTACTGCTGAGTTTATGGCTTTCATTACTTTTTCTGACGGCGGGAACGGGTTTTCGTTTGTGTTTAGCTTGATGAACTCTCCCGTGTCACGGGGCTGTTCGCCGGGCATGTACTCATCCATGCCTTTAAGTGTTCTGTTCCAGTATTTCATTATTGCTCCGTTAGTTCCTGTGTGCCGCGCCTTTTATTTCATCGAGGGAGTTTATCCCCTCGCTTTTCATGTACTCTTCGAGTTG
>CAYTSF010000263.1:0-2293 GCA_964440335.1 uncultured Leptospirales bacterium | reverse complement strand
CGTCAGCCCTGAATAGGAGGCATAAAATGATAATTGAACAGGTACTTGTAACAGGCATGGCTGTATTCTGCTACCTGTTAGTCGATGAGACAACAAAAGAGGCCGTGCTCATAGACCCTGCCGGCGACTACGATGCAATATTCAGCCGTGTTGAGAAGCACAACGCGACAGTAAAATACATCATCAATACCCACGGTCACTATGACCACACCTCGGGAAACAGCACTGTCATGACCCGGACCGGGGCAAAGCTCCTCATACACGAAAACGACCAGGGCTACATTAAAGGCTTCCAGTCATCTGAAACCGGAAGATTCTCTGACACGGGCGATCAGAATTCCAAGAAGTTTATGCTCCTCCGCGACGGGGATTCCATCTCCTTCGGCAACAGCAAACTCTGGGTGATAAACACGCCGGGGCATACGCGCGGATGCATATGCCTCTACTCAAACGGCAACCTCTTTACGGGGGATACCCTGTTCACAGAGGGTGTGGGGCGCACAGACCTGCCTGACAGTTCAGAGGCTGACCTTGTTAACTCCCTGAAAAATAAAATTTTCACGCTGCCGGGCGACACGAAAATATGGCCCGGGCACCACTACGGCAAGCACCCTTCATCAACTGTTGATGAACAGAAAAAATTCTACAGGCTCTGAGGATAAACCATGCACCAGGAGAAGCCGCTCTACAGGCTTAGAGAGATAGCCCATATACTGCGCAGCGAAGGTGGCTGCCCCTGGGACAGGGAGCAGACATTCTCCTCGCTGAAGCAGTACCTCATTGAAGAGGCATACGAGGTCTACGACGCCATAGACAGCGGCGACATGGAGAACCTGCGCGAGGAGCTGGGCGACCTGCTCTACCAGGTATACGCCCATTCGCGCATAGCAGAGGAAACCGGTTCGTTTAACATCGACGATGTGGCAAATGGAATATCCGACAAGCTCATCCGCAGGCACCCCCACGTATTCGGCAACGAGGAGATCACCGATTCAAAAGGGGTAAAGATCCGCTGGGAGAACATCAAGAAGAGCGAAAAGTCAAAACGCGAGTCGATCCTGGACGGTGTGCCGCGCCACCTGCCAGCGCTCACCCGCGCCTACCGCATACAGGAGAAGGTATCGCACGTAGGATTCGACTGGGAAAGAATCGATGACGCAGTGGCCAAGCTGGACGAGGAGGTCCATGAATTCAAAACAGCGGTGGGCCATGAATCTCAGGAGCGCATATCCGAAGAGGCGGGCGACATACTCTTCAGCATGGTCAATGTTCTGCGCTTTAAGGGGATCGATCCGGAGGATGCGCTGCGGGCCACAACGGACAAGTTCATGAAACGCTTTAAGTACATAGAACGCGAATGTGCGGCAGCAGGGAAGGTCATGAACGAGATGAGTCTTGCACAGCTGGATGAACTCTGGGAGAAGGCCAAGACAGAGGACTGAGTCCTGTCAGAAAAATGCGGGCATCCTATCCCATATTTTATCACCCCTGAACTTTTCTTTCCATGGACCCTGGCATCGCCTGTCCCTGCCGGCATAGGACCCATGGGGCCTCCCGAAACCTGCACGGCAGCCCCCGCGGCACACCCTGACATAAGTGCACGATCGGCATTCGACTGGTACAGATATAAATTCCCTGTATGATTTCGATGACATCCTGCTGCCGAAAGCCTCCCAGAAAGTTTTTTCAAAAACATTTCCTATAATCACATCATCAATAAAGGGGCATGGAGTAATGTCCCCGTTTACCTTTATCGAAACCGAGTAATACCCTCCAAGGCAGCACCGGCCGCAGAGGGTGTTGATGGCGGTTATTGTTTTCCTGTGTTCAGGCTGGTCATCGTAGAGGATCTTTCTCTTTGCTTCGGCCCACTCCTCTTTGCCTGGAGTGAGGGTATCGTCTTCGCGGACAGGAATGTACTGGAAGAAGACAGGCATGACGCCGAATTCTTTTAATGAAAAGTCCCGGATTCTCTCGTAGTCATGTATGTTTTTGCGGTGCATGACGATAAAGGGACGCGCGTCGACCCCTGCGGCAATGAGGTGTTCAGTCCCGGACACGGTCTTCTTCCAGGACCCGGCAACTCCGGTAGCCATGTCATGCGTCTTCCTGTCGGATGAGAAGAGGTTTACCATTGCACTGTCAAGGCCGCTCTCCCTGAGGCTGGCCGCGAACTGCGGCGTAACAAGCGTGGCATTGGTAAAAACCTGTGCCTGTGAAAACCGGACCTCCTTTTTTGCGTAAGAGATGATCCGCACAAGATCAGGGTGCAGACACGGTTCGCCGCCCATGA
>CAYTSF010000262.1:0-2309 GCA_964440335.1 uncultured Leptospirales bacterium | reverse complement strand
TTTATGATGAGTACGGGCCGGGCGCTGTAAAATCCGGCCATGTTTTTCTTGACAAAATGTTAAAAATCATTTTACTTATGAAAACACAGACATGGAGGGCAAAATGAAGGTTATCCTGGTCAATCAGACAAAAATAATCCACAGGGCAGTTGAGGAGATAGCAGATAACCTGCAGCTGAGGCTGGACACAGCCCCTGAAGCCTTCATAGACAAGGCATTTGAGAAGGATATGCCCAACCTGGTCATGCTTAACTGGATCGACAGCATGACCCTTGAAACCATTTCATCCATAAGGAGAATCAGGCCCGTGAAGGGGCACACCTTCATTCTCCTGACCGGAACCAAAGACTCCACATCCGACATGATACTGGGCCTTGAAGCCGGCGCCGATGACTTTATCACAGTGCCGTTCACCCAGAACGAGATAGAGGCCAGGCTCAGGATCGCGAGAAAAACCATAGAGGTGAACAACGACCTCATCAGGACCAAGAAAAAATTCCTCAAGCACGTCAAAGAGGACCCGGTAACCACCCTGCTCAACAGACGCGCCCTTGTTGATGAAATACTCAGCGAGCTAGGCCGCGCGGCGCGCAGGAACGAGTTCACATGCTCAATAATGATCAACATCCACAACTACAGTGAACTGGAGGACCAGATCGGCGAAAGGATCATGAACGTGCTCGTAGCCGAGTTCAGCGCCAGGCTGAAACGCTGCATACGCCCTTACGACAAGATCGGGCGTTTTGAATTTTCGCGCTTCCTGGTGTTTCTGCCCAACACGGTGAGCAAGGACGCACACAAGGTGGCAGAGAGGATGATAAACAAGCTGCAGGAGAAAAAATTTAAGTATAACGACGCCATCATTGAACCCTGCGTGTCAATCGGCATATCCGAACTTGACCCCTTTGACCTTGGCAAGACCGGCGACAGGGAGACACTCCTGATAAACGACCTTGTGGTTGAATCATTCATCAGGAGGTCCGAGTTCGCAAGCAGCAAGGCCTGCGAACAGAGTGACAACAAAATAGAGATATATACCTTCTGAAAATCAGTCAAGCTCATGGAGAAATAACCCGCTCCTGAGTTTGGGTTCAAACCATGTGGACTTTGGCGGCATGATCATCCCCGCGTCAGAGACCTCCATGAGCTGGCTTATCTCTGTTGGGTGCATGGAAAACGCAACTGCGAATTCTCCCGAATCCACGACCTTCTCAAGCTCAGCAGTACCGCGTATTCCGCCCACAAAATCTATGCGCTTATCTTTTCGCGGATCATTTATGCCAAGCACCGGCGCCAGAATTCTTTTCTGTATGATGGTCACGTCCAGGGCCTCGATTGGATCAGATGACACCTGGAACGATGGTGTGAGCGTGTACCATTCCTTCGCAAGGTACATGGAGAATGTGTTCACTTTCTGCGGCACCTTGACCCCTGTCTTCTCAACCCTGAACTCTTTGCCAAGAGCCGCAAGGAAAGCATCTTTGTCCATGCCGTTAAGGTCCTTCACCACCCTGTTATATGCCAGTATCTTCAGCTGGCTGTGGGGAAAGAAAGTAGCCATGAAGTAGTTGAATTCCTCGTTTCCGGTGTAGCCGGGGTTCTTCTCCCTGCGCATTTTACCCACACGCACGCCCGATGCTGCCCTGTGGTGGCCGTCTGCTATGTAGAGCTCGTCACCAGCAAAGGATTTTTCCATTGCATCGATGAGGGCCTGGTCAGTTATGACCCGGCCAATGTGCCTTATTCCGTCGTCTGCCACAAAGTCAAAGACCGGTTCAAGTTTCATGGCCTTCTCTACAAGGGCCTTCTTCTCGTCGCTCTCCTTGTATATGAGGAACACAAGGCCCGTATTGGCGTTCAGTATGTCAAGGTGACGGGTGCGGTCAAGCTCCTTGTCTTCGCGCGTGAGTTCATGCTTCTTGATGATGTTGTTCATGTAGTCGTCGATGCTGGCGCAGGCAACGATGCCGGTCTGCATGCGTCCGTCCATCACCTGGGAGTAGAGGTAAAGCATGGGCTTTTCATCCTGCGCAAAGTAGCCCTCTTTTTTAAAATTTTCAAGGGTGGATTTTCCCTGCCTGTAGACCTGCTCGGAATAGGGGTCAACTGACGGGTCAAGGTCCATCTCTGCCCGTGATATATGAAAGAAACAGTAGGGATTGCCCTTCGCGATCTCTTTGACCTCGTCAAGAGAAACAACGTCGTATGGCAGGGATGCGATTTTGTCTGCCAGGTCTTTGCGGGGCCTGAGCGCCCTGAAAGATTTCAATTTCGCCATGAAATAAACCTCGTTAATGGATTGTAACTGT
>CAYTSF010000261.1:0-2320 GCA_964440335.1 uncultured Leptospirales bacterium | reverse complement strand
TTTTTTGTGGGCTTATGGTGTCCGGGTGTTAACTTGTGAGGTTATTTGCATCTATGCATAAGCAAAAAGCTTGACTTTTAATATTGATTTTTTATAAAAATCATCAACTCATTCCCTGCCGGGCGTGACCGGTTTTTTCTGATGTTTGCATTAACCGGCATGTGAGGGTAATGATCCTGCATGAAAATAATTTACATTAAGGGCTGCACAGTTCTATCCCGAAAGGATGTGAATGTGGTTTTATTTTTAAAAATAAAAAAAGAGGTAAGAACATGAAACTTAAAAAAGTTTTTCCGGTTGTAGTTACTCTTGCTGCCATGCTGTTAGTGACACAATGTATGGGCATTCAGGTGCCGAAAGAGAAGCAGAATTACATCGGTGTATGGGAAACACCAAGAAAAGCATCGACGTATATGTATCTGAAGATTTCTGCAAACGGACAGGTTGAGTACAAGCGCGAAGAGCCGGGCATCTCAAAATCAATTACAGGGCCGCTTACTGAATTTAACGGCGACAACTTCAAGGTTGCCATAGCAATCGCAACAACTGAATTTGTGGTGAGCAAAAAACCTTATAAGGCAAAAGACGGCAGATGGCACATGGTTGTTGACGGTATAGATCTTACCAAAGTAGGAAACTAATCAGGTCATTTATATTATAAAAAAACCCGGTAGATGCCGGGTTTTTTTATCTGTTGCCGGATATTTTACCCTCTCAGGAATTATCAGTTGCCGTAACCAATGAAGGCAAGTATCTTCATGGTGTCATCAAGTTCAGCAACAATGTCCGCAGAGAATGCAGTCTGGTGCTCACATATGCGGGCCCGTAAAAATAATCTGTTGCCCACTGTAAAAAGAATGTATGGCATGCCGTTTATCGCATCTATTACTTTATCGTTTTTTATAACGGCAAAGGCATCATAATTATCGTCGCAGTATTTTATGCATTTAAGGTAAACAAGTGCATACCCGGACGTTTGAGAATTCCATACGTATACCGTAAACTCGTTGTTTGAAATAATGAAGGCTGCAGGATTCTTTTCGTATTCTCCACGGATTCTTTCATCGAATGCATTATAAAGACCAATACTGTTTCCTGGTTTAATCAACGCATCAATAGTTCTGTTTCGATTAAATAATGCGGACTCGCTGCCTTCAGAAATATTTTTTATTACATGAATATCTCCACTGTTTTTATCCAGAAAATCTTTCTTAACGCAGAACGAGCTGTTGTCGATTCTGCTGCGGGTTAAGAAGATAATGTACTTATCCCCATTATGTATGATAAGATGGAAAGATTTGACTGTATCCTCTTTAATTTTTCCCGAAGATGTGATGATCTTTATCCTGTCGCCTTCATGGACAGGAAGCGGTGTGCTGAGGCTGTCAGCATCAAGGCTGCAGATCCCGGAACTGGAATTCTGTCCTGTACAAATGTTGCCAGCGAGTTTATTCACATAATAACTGTTGTATTCAACTGCGAAGCCCTTTGTCTTATCATCTACTGAGATGGCAATGAAAAAATTCTGAATATATGAGCCTTCATGGAGCTGTGTACTCATTACCCAGCCCTCATACCCCCAGACAACCTTCAGCCATCTGCCTGTCTCTTTGTTTGTGATGTTCTGTGCTGCAATAACGTATACATCCTCACCGTGGGGGATAGTGCAAATGATTCCGGAGTTGGAATCAGGGCCCTCCCTGAGCAGGGCGCCTGCTGCGTCCTGAACAAACATGATCTTGTCGACCGGGACAAGCTGTTCATTGAGCACATCGGCTGACATGTTTCTGCCTGTGCATGAAGGTGCCAGCTGCAGGAGGATTGCAAGAGTGATGGAAAATAATACACGCATGAATGATTTCATTCAGAAAATATCTCAGCGTAAAGATTCATGATACTTTCAGTTCTTCAGGGACTGTATGGGTGCCGGGATTCTTCCACCCCTGTTTACAAAAATCGAAGCTGACTCGTTGTGTACCGGTATAATCCGCGCCCTGCCAAGGAGCCCACCAAGGGATATCTCGTCGCCCGGTTTTGCTCCCGGCACCGGCAGCAGGCGCACCGCTGTCGTTTTTGAGTTGATGACGCCGATGCTCACCTCGTCGGCAATGATCGCGGCAATGGTCTCGGCAGTTGTATCACCAGGTATGGCTATCATGTCAAGGCCCACGGAACATACAGATGTCATGGCTTCGAGTTTATCAAAGGTGAGTTTTCCCTCTGCGGCGCGGAGTTCCATGGTGGAATCCTCGCTCACAGGAATGAAGGCGCCTGAAAGCCCGCCCACAAATGATGACGCGAAGGCGCCGCCCTTTTTCAC
>CAYTSF010000260.1:0-2325 GCA_964440335.1 uncultured Leptospirales bacterium | reverse complement strand
CGGCCGTTAATGCCCATCTTCTCGCGGAGTTTTTTGTCTGCCAGGAGTTTAAGTATTGCATCCTTCAGTGCGGCCGGGTCCTTTGGCGGAACAAGTATGCCGCAGTCCGGCGGCACTACCTCTTTCAGGGAACCCGCAGTGGTTACAACAACCGGCGTTTTGCATGACATGGCCTCAACAGCAGGGAGCCCGAATCCTTCAAAGAGGGAAGACATCACCAGTATGGTCTTGCGGCTGTACATGCTCACAAGCTCGTCGTACGAGAGTTTGCCGGTGAACTTCACGCGCTTTTCAAGGCCCATCTTCTTAATCATGTCGCTGGCAGTAAGCTTTTTTGGGGGGCCGTCGTCCACTATGGTGAGTGTTATATGATCGGGGAGCATCTTCATCGCTTCAAAAAGGTACACAAGGCCCTTCTTGCTGTCCTCGGTGTTCCCCACGAACAGCAGGGCGTTCTCCTCGCGCTTCTCGCCGGTGTTCTGGAACATGTCAACGTCCATGCCGTTATATACAACCGAAACGTTTTTGGGCTTTACCCTGAAGGCCTTCTGCAACTCATCCACCCCCTCTGTGAATGATGTGATGACCCTGTGCAGCCTTCGAATTACAAATCCCTGCATCACCAGTGGATAAAACATGATTACATTTTTTTTTGCAATAAAACCAAATGCGCCCTGAAGGTCTGCCTCGCGGTCCTTTGTAAGGGGATGATGAACAGTAGTTACAATGGGAATGCCGTAGCCCTTCATGGGTACCGTTGCCCATCCCAGGGACTGTATGTCATGTATTAAATCGTAGCGTTTTGTCCTGAGGATTTTCCTGAGCTCAAAGAATGCCCTGAAACTGAATGTTTCCATCTCGGGAAACATGTGAAGCCTTGTGAGGATGAAATCGGCAAAATTCCATGGTGTCGCAAGTATTCTCTGAACCTTTTCAATGGGGATCTTCCATGTCTTGATGGCCCAGATGTTCAGGTTTTCGATCCTGTATACAGTAGCCCATTCCTCCAGCGGGTCAGGGTACGGCGGGCCCACCATAACATCCACCTCAACGCCCAGCCTGGCCAGTTCCCGTGACAGGTTGTATATATAAATCCCCTGGCCGCCGCAATAGGGATTCCCCCTGTATCCACAAAGAAGGACTTTCATGACCGGTTCTGTTATCAGCGTTTACTTCCCGTTATTCGGGAGAGTTGACCTTGTAGTGATGATTGCAAGCCCTACCCAGAAAACCGCCCCGAGGATGACAACCGATATCACAAGGGCAGGGACAGCCAGAGCCCAGAAATTTCTCACATAGACCCCGTAAACAAGAAAACCTGCGAGTGCAGCGGTAATCAGGCACATGAAGAAAGCCTTGACCTTTGAATTATCTTTTTTTTCAACTATTTCCGGCATTGGAGGTACCACCTTTATACTGAGAATTACCCAGCCTATCCAGAAGCCTGTACCAAGCACAAAGAGTGTGCATGCTGCGACCGGTACCGCTACCGAGTAATAGGTCAGGGGGTTTAATTCATTTAATTTCACTGAATTAAATATGGTAAAATCATTCCTGTTAAGAATGATCACAGAGTATACTGAAAACGCGAACAGGCCGGCTGAAAAGAGAACTGCCAGAACGCCCCATATTTTTGCTCTTGGCATAGCTTTGCCCCGTTTATGAATTATTTTACAGCTTCATTTCATGATGTTTTACCAGGTTCAGGAGCAGCTCTATTTTCCGGAAATCCCGGAAGAAATTTTAAAAAACGCCAGCCCCGAAACAAATCAATTGTCACCTGATACTACCAGTAATTCCCTGAGAAAATCTGTGTCAACTTTAATATTCATGCCTTTTACCATATAACAGGCGGCATGTAACTGAAACTGTACATGCTCCCGGAGGCCCGTGGACACAGCGATTTTTTTAGAAATTGCCTGTTATTACATTGACAATAATAAAGTATATTTATTTATACGATACCGTGATTATGTACATTGAAATACACGGGGCATCCGGCGCAAGCCGTTGAACATTTACACTTAGTTGGAATTTTTTGCTTGTATTCCGGCAGGAATGATTTAAAAAAAGAAAAAAAACTGGTAATGGCATCGATATTTTATTTTTACTCAATTCAGGAATAAATATTCGCTATGTATATGTCGATACTAAAAATATATAAGAACGACTTAATGGTATGAGAATGAAAGTTACATCAGAAAAAAAAGAGAACTTTATACTTATACGTATCAAAGGTACTCTATCCATTGAAAACATATCACCCTTTGAAACAATGGTCAATAAACACGTTGAAGACAAAGAGGACATCCTCATTGACCTCTC
>CAYTSF010000259.1:0-2331 GCA_964440335.1 uncultured Leptospirales bacterium | reverse complement strand
GACTTTGACAGCCTTAACCTGAGGCTCAGGACATACCACGCTGAAGAGACTGAATCGTACGATTCATACAAACATAAATGCAGACTTGACGGGGTAACCGCACATGAATGAAAGAACACCACGACAGAAAATGCCGGAACAGAAACCGGAAGTAAGAAGAAATAACTTTAACGAAGTTCCCCTTGGATTTACACCCGAGATGGCAAAGGTCGAGGCATCTCGCTGCCTGCAGTGCAAGAAGCCCCAGTGCGTTGAGGGATGCCCCGTGAACGTAAATATTCCGGGCTTTATTGCGCAGGTAGCTGAAGGTAAGTTTGTTGAAGCGATAAAGGTGATCAAGGAGAGCAACTCGCTCCCTGCTGTATGCGGACGCGTATGCCCCCAGGAGTCGCAGTGCGAGCAGAAATGCATACTGGGCAAGAAGTTCGAGCCTGTTGCAATAGGTAAACTGGAAGGTTTTGTCGCAGACTGGGAACGTGAAAAAGAACACCTCCCGGCGTCTGCGCCTGTTGCAAAAAAGAATAAAAAGATCGCTGTAATCGGTTCAGGACCCGCAGGTCTTACGGTTGCTGGCGAATGCGCAAAGGCAGGCTACACCGTTACAGTATATGAAGCGCTGCATACTCCCGGCGGCGTGCTTGTTTATGGCATCCCGGAGTTCAGGCTTCCCAAAAAGATCGTGAGCTACGAGATTGATGCCCTTGCGGCCATGGGTGTCGAGTTTGTGAACAACAGGGTTGTGGGACTCTCCGAGACCCTTGTTGATATAATGGGCAGGTTCGATGCTGCGTTTGTTGCAACTGGTGCCGGGCTTCCGTCGTTCCTGAATATTCCCGGCGAAAACCTGCAGGGGGTATATTCAGCCAACGAGTACCTTACACGAGTAAATTTAATGAAAGCATACAAGTTCCCGGAGTACGACACGCCGGTTATTCGCGGCGAGAGCATGGCAGTATTTGGCGGCGGTAATGTCGCGATGGATTCCGCGCGTACTGCCGTTCGTCTTGGCTGCCAGGATGTTCACCTTGTTTACAGAAGATCAAAGGAGGAGATGCCCGCGCGTGCAGAGGAGGTCCACCACGCGGAAGAGGAGGGTGTGATCTTTGACCTGCTGGCAAATCCCGTGCGTCTTATAGGCGACGAAAATGGCAGACTAACAGCCGTTGAATGTATACGCATGGAACTTGGCGAGCCCGATGAGTCGGGCCGCAGAAAACCTGTTGAAAAAAAGGGATCGGAATTTGTCATAAAAATCGATGCTGCCATAATCGCTGTGGGCAACGGTTCAAATCCCATTCTTCAGAAAACTGCACCTGACCTCAAATGCAACAAGTGGGGAAACATCATTGCGGATGACGAGACCATGAAGACATCAGTTAAAGGCGTGTTCGCTGGCGGTGATATTGTAACCGGGGCTGCAACCGTTATCCAGGCAATGGGTGCAGGCCGCAAGGCTGCCAGGGGTATCATGGACTATTTGAGTTCAGGAAACTGGTAGTAACCCTTAAAAGACGATTATCCGCAGATGTCGCTGATTTTCGCAGATGGTGTGAACCGGAATTTAAATCTGCGTCCATCTGTGTAATCTGCGGATTTTTCTCGGACTCAACATCTATAACTAATATTAATTTCCGGCGTATACCGTTTTCATTTCTGGGATAACAAATGCTTCGATATCTTTATAATATGCTAAAAGTTCTCCAAATTCATCGTGTCTGATATCTGCAACACTTCCTTCACCATCACGCATTGCTTTACTATACATATATTTTGCCATCTTGATGATATCTTGTTTATACTTTCCTCTTTCTGAAGGCGATGCCATTAAGTACTTGAGGATAATACTTACTTCCGGGCTCATCTGATTAGTCCCTTTTATATAGAAAGTGAATTGTTTGTTCTTTGCGCAATATTCCTTCAACTGCGCGATATACGCGTTTTCGATCTATTTATCGGAGACATTTTTTATTCTTTTTGATGCTGGCAATATTCTTCTCGAATTCATCAGCTCTATCCGGGTACACCCTCTGCATTTCTTTTAGCAAAAGAACAGACTCGACCCAATTTTGGGCTTTTATATCTAAAGCCAGGGCTGCTTCATATTTTGTATTAATGGTGGCATCAGTAGTTTCAATAGAACCTACTGAACGCGGAACACTTAAAGTTTTGTCTATGATTTTAGAGTAATCAACATTATTAGGGTTATATCCGTTTCTAACTAATACTGAATCTACCTGACTCGCGTACAGTCCTGTTGCCGCGGCTATTATTCCAAGAGTTATTATTACCTTTTTCATCATGCCAGCCCCCTGAGTATAATACAAATTATTT
>CAYTSF010000258.1:0-2364 GCA_964440335.1 uncultured Leptospirales bacterium | reverse complement strand
CCCTCCATGGAACAGGGCGTAACCATTGTCATGGACAGGTACTTCTACTCCAACGCCGCATACCAGGGGATGGACGGGCTCACGCCGCAGAGGATAATCGGCATGAACCTTGAGCGCGGGTTCCCCCTTCCTGACCGCGTATACTTCATTGACCTCCACGCGGCCGCAGCCATGAAAAGGATTACCTCGCGCAGCGGGGCAAACACCGAGCTCTTCGAGAAGGAATCATTCCTGGAGAGGGTGCGCGAAAACTTCCTCTCCATAGCGGACGACAGGTTCATTGTCATAAACGGTGAACTGGACGAGCAGGAAATATTTGAGATTATTAAAGATGACTATATTAAACACTTTATGCAAAGGTAAACCCATGAAACGCACAATCACAGGAATCATTCTCTCTGTTATTTTATTATGCACTACCGCATTCGCGGAGAAAGTTTATGACCCCTTCCCGGTTTCGCCCGACGCATTTTCTGCGGCATACGAAACCGGTAACTTTTCATCCATGCTCAACCCCGTGTTCACAAACACCGGCCTTGCGCCTGACATAGCCTACAGGTACATAAACATCGACGGCTACTCAACGCACCTTTCTCTCCTCACCATCCTGGGGTTTTCGCTCCAGTACTCATGGTATGACGCGGTGTACGACTATGCCAACGGGGAATTCATTGACGCCAACGCTGCCATATTCAGCATAAACAGGGGGTTCATCCTGGGCAACGTTCTCGGCTTCGGCATAGGCTACTCCGCAGGCATCACGGCTGATGAAGGCTATGACGGCTACAGCGGATGGAACGCGGGGATCATGTTCAGGCCCTTTTCATTTCTCTCCTTCGGCATGTCTTTCAGGGACATCTTCGGCGAAATGGACGGCAGCGAACTTGAAATGACAGGCGTCTATTCCATGGCAATAAGGCCCTTCGGCGACAGGTTCACCCTCTCGGCGGACTGCATCACGGGCTCGGCATTAAACGACGGCGACATCTACTATTCATTCTCTGCGGAGATAAAGGCGTGGAACTACATAACATTTTCATTCCGCGGCGACACCCTGCAGAACTATACAGCAGGCATAACACTGCCCCTTGACATGAGGTTCTCCTCACCGGTGAACTTCGCCGCGGACCTCTACGGTTCCACGAACAGCGAGGGCGCTGACTTCTACAGCGCGGGCGCAGCCATTCGCTTCAGGCGCGGCAACACATCCGCCAAAACATTCTCTGACAACCTTCTCTACGTTAAACTCCACGACTCATGGGAGGAGAACCCTGACAGGGGGATCTTCGCTGAAAAGAAGCCTGAATTCCTGGCAATCGTAAACGGCATAATGAGGGCCTCGGACGACCCCTCCATTCATGGAATGATACTCGACATCGGGAACATAGAACCCGGCTTCGCCCAGATACAGGAACTCCGCAGGGCGCTCATCCACTTCAGGGAGAGCGACAAGACCATTTACGTCATGATGAACTCCAACGGCAACCGCGAATACTACCTGGCAAGCTGCGGCGACAGAATATACTTTCCGCCTAACAGCGAGTTTGCCATCACAGGCCTGAGCGTGCATGTCTACTTCTTCAAGGGGCTCCTTGACATGATAGGGATAAAGTACGAGTCCATAAGGCGCGGCGACTACAAGTCCTTCAACGAGCCATTTACGCGCAACGAAATGTCGCCCGAGGCAAAGGCCAACCTGAAGGAGATACTGGCCGGCCTGAACGAGCAGTTCATCTCCGGCATAACCGAAAGAAAGCAGGTTTCGCGCGATAAAGTGAAAGAACTTTACGCCGCAGGATTCTATACCCCGGACGAGGCAAGGGAGAAGGGCTTTATTGACGAGGTGATGTACTGCGAAGACATGATAGACTCCTTTTCAAAAAAATATAACCTTGTGAACTTCGAGAGCTACTGCGAAGAGGAGACCATTGCTGACAGGTGGGGAGGCACTCCCGGCATAGCAGTCATATACGTGAGCGGAACAATAATTGACGGCACCGGCGACGGCAGGGGCGGCACAACAGGCAACAGGGACTACGCGGCAGCCATCGAAGCGGCCTTTTCAGATCCCGGCATTAAGGGCGTTGTTATACGCATAAATTCAGGCGGCGGTTCCGCCATGGCATCGGACTTCATGTGGCAGTCACTTGTCTATTACAAGAAAAAGTTCAACAAGCCGGTGGTCTTCTCCTTCGGCAACACTGCTGCTTCCGGCGGATACTACATTGCCTGCACCGGCGACACGATCTTCGCAGAGCAGGGGACCATCACCGGTTCCATCGGCGTAATTGCAGGGAAGATCTCAGCGAAGGAGCTCTACGCGAAACTGGGCATAAGCAGGGAGAGCATAACCATGAGCGAGTT
>CAYTSF010000257.1:0-2408 GCA_964440335.1 uncultured Leptospirales bacterium | reverse complement strand
AAGATGGTGCAAGCAAAGTGGGCGATCGCCGACAGCATCAGAAAAAACCAAAACCTGCTGAAACATAAAATCTGCCTTCAGGCTCCGGCCCCATAATCCAGATAGCACGAAAACCGATCATAACAAGCATGAGGTGCCATGACGTTCTGATACCCACGCCGTATCCTGCAGGTGAACCATCGTGCGCTACCCTGTATGCAGCCCCGACACCATAAAAAGAACCAGACAGGCATGCAAGAGGCCATCCCGATTGTGATCGTTCGGCATAACCTGCTTCAAGGAGCCAGCACGCGGCCGGGTCGCCGGACTTATCTCTGCCTGAACTAAAGAGAGGCAGGCTGTTGATCCCGTAAATTCCCGAGACCCCAATCGTTAAACCGGCATCTACGCTGCCTCCGCCCTCGCCGCCTCCCAGGGAATCCGTTTCTATAAACAACGGCATTATGCCGAAGTCAATCACCGGTTTTAATTCATTATCTTTTGTAATACCTGCCGCGTAGTTAAAGTGAAATCCTCCGAAACTCATCTCACCTTCATAAGCGGATGCGGTTTTTATAAAGCTGAATAAAAACACCAGAACTGATATGAATCTGCAGAGTTTTTTCAAGTTTCTCATAGATGCCCCGATTAGAATTAAGTATTTAATTTCTGGATGAGTATGGAATATTACACTGCCTGCCGCTGCACAGCAGGGCGCTTTTCAATGCCTGTCTTAACCTTAATTCCCGGAATTGATTCTGTAAATTAAAATTTTAAACTGTAAAATGCAGGTCTGAGTGACTATTGTCTCTGCAGCGGATCAACATCAGAAATTAATATTAAAAAGTGCTCTTTTTTTATAAATAATGTAACTTATACTTGACATGATGTAACATATAAATTACCTTATGTTAATTAAATAATACATATATTTAACAAATAAAGGAGCAGCCCATGTCATTTCATGAAAAAAGATCTCTTACACTGATAGTCAGCACTCTCGTTATATCTCCGGCCTATTTCCTGTGCCTCTACTTCAGGTTCTGGAATCCGGGAATGGAACTGCCGCTCCTGTTGAAATTCTGGAGTACCGCTTTCCTGGTCTATGTGTCAGTTATGATCGTATCGAAAATTCTTATCTACATACTTTTCTACATTATATGGCATATCGCCAGCAATGAGAAGGTCCCCTGCTTTGAGGATGAAAGAGACCAGTTTATCGAGCTAAGGGTCTCGCGCACATTTTCGTCGCTCTTCTGCCTTGGCGTGCTGCTGGCCATGGCTGCGCCCCTTGCAGGACTGCCTCCTTCGTCGATCTTCATTATAATCCTTTGCTCCAGCGTTCTGTCTGATATTGCCGGTGAGTGTACAAGGCTGTTCCTCTACCGAGGAGGCTGCTGACATGGGAGAGACACAGATAAAAAACAGAATCCGCAGGCTGCGCTTTGACCGGGGCGAGATGACCCAGCAGGAGCTCGCTGACATTGCAGGAGTGACCCGACAGACGATCATCGCGATCGAAAACGAAAAGTACTCCCCTTCGCTTGAACTGGCATTCCGTATCGCCCGGGCTTTCAAAGTCCCGCTCGAGGAGGTCTTCTCATTCAATCCCGAAGATTCCGCTGATAAAGACAAAACGAAATAATTTACCGAGGAGATATTTATGGATAATTTAAAACAGTTTCCAGCAGACACAAGGAAAGTTTTTATGACAAAAGGCTCCTGTTCGCAGGCCCTCTGTTTCCTGCTTAACCGCGAGTCAGGTCATCACATGCCGGAACAGGAAAAGGCCATGGACCCCTTCGCGGGAGGGCTGCTGCTTCTGGGTCACCAGTGCGGAATGTTATGGGGATCAGCAATGGCAGCCGGTATGCAGGCTGCCCGCATATATCCTGACCCGGACCATGCTGTTGCTGCGGCTGTCACCACCTCTATGGAACTGGTGAAATCCTACCACTGCATAACAGGGAGCGTCAACTGCCGCGATGTGTGCGGCCACGATTTCACAAAGAAGGTGGACCTCTTCAAATTTATGCTGAAGTTCATTCTGCACATCAACCGTTCCTGTCTTGACCTGGCCGACACATGGACTCCTGAAGCATGCCAGGCTCTTTCGGAGTCCCTGAGCCGCGCGCCGGAATTTTCCCTGCAGCCTGTAAGCTGCGCGTCAATTACGGCAAAAAAGATGGGTGCATCTGACGAAGAGGCCCTTATTGTCGCGGGGTTTGCCGGGGGCATAGGGCTCTCGGGCAATGCCTGCGGCGCACTGGGAGCCGCGGTCTGGGTAAGGTCCATGGCCTTTCGCAAGGATTATCCAGGGAAAACGTCCTACAATAATCCCTACGCGAAGAAGTTGCTGAAAAAATTTCTCGATGCAACCGGTTCAAGGATACTCTGCCGCGATCTCTGCGGCCGTGAATTCAAATCGA
>CAYTSF010000256.1:0-2466 GCA_964440335.1 uncultured Leptospirales bacterium | reverse complement strand
GGTCACATCGCAGTAATAAAGGCTGACGCGCTTTTCTTTGACCCTGAAATCCTGGTTGAAATGAACGAGGTACACACCAGGTACCTTGCCGAGTTTACATTTTCCGAGAACCTTCCTGAAGGGTTCTCCTGCGAAATATATTCATCCGCTCTCATGGATCAGCTGCCCGAAGTAAACGAGAAGACCCTTCCGCTCGACAAAGTAATAAAATCGAACATCAACCAGTTCGACGTGGAACTCTTCTATAAGGAGCCGGACATACGTGACAAGCGCATAAGCTTCAGGCTGTCTAACCTGCGAGACCGCAGGGTCATGGAGAATATATTCGAACTTAAAGGGGGCATCCCCTGCTACAGTGAAGTCCGCTCATTCATCGAGTCGCACCCCCAGGTGCTCTTTACCGGCCCGGCGTACGTTGAACTTGAACTGACAGGAAACTGTTCCCTGGACTGCATCTTCTGCTACAGGAAGTCCCTGCAGAAACCACGCGGCAACATGGAGAAATCATCCTATACAAAAATTCTCGCGGAGATGCGGCAGTACGGGCTTCCCTACACGCTCTGTTTCGGAGGATCAGGCGAACCCATGGAGCACCCTGAATTTTACGGCTTCATGGATGCTGCGATGAAAGAGCCCCTGGTCGAACTGCTGGTCATCGAGACAAACGGCATCAGGGCTGACCAGAACTTTAAGAGCTACATTGAAAAACCTGAAAACTCGAAAATAAAGGTCATCATCAACAACAATGCCCTGGACAACAGGTCATACTCAAGGTTCCATGGAGGGGATGAGTACGGCAAAGTTTTCAACAACACCATCTCACTTGCGGAGCTGAATAAAAACGGCGACCGCATCTATGTGCAGGTGATGAAGATAAACGAAACCGACGAGTTCGAGGACGAAAACAGCACAAAGACATACCTGGACAGGTTTTACGATTTCTGGGAGACATACAGGGTGCCCATTATTCTGCAGAAGCAGAATGTTTACCTCGGGCGCATAACTGACCGCAGGTATTCTGACCTTTCACCTATAAAACGAATACCGTGCTGGCACCTTCAGCGGGACATTTACGTCATTGCAGACGGCACCGTCTGTTTCTGCAAGCAGGATGTGGATGGACTGAATTCCCACGGGAACATAAATTCCGCCGGCCTGCAGGAGATACTCAAAGAGCAGAAACAAGCTTTTCTTTCAGACTATAAAGGAAGCCTGTGCGTTTCGCCGGACTGTGCTGCATGCGACGAGTGGTACACTTACAATTTCTGATACAGGGGCCTGTCAATGAAAACTGCTGCCGTAATCCAGGCACGAATCGCTTCAACAAGGCTCGCAGCGAAGGCCATGATGCAGCTTTCAGGAAAGCCCATGATTGCACATGTCATTGAGAGGGCGCTGGCCATTAAGGGTGTCAACAGCGTAATACTGGCCACGGGTGAGAACAGTGCGAATGATCCCCTGGAAAAAGTCGCACGCGATTATGGAATTACTGCATTCCGCGGCTCAGAGGAGAACGTGCTTGAAAGGTATTACAGGGCGGTACAGGGTACGGGCTGCACTTACGCCATGAGGATTACAGGGGATAATCCCCTGACAGACCATGTTTCGGCCTCTGAGGCCCTGGCCTTTGTGCAGGGAAGGAGCTGCGACCACTGCTCGATAAGCGGCATACCAACCGGTACAGGCGTAGAGATCATCAGCATGAGTGCGCTTGAACGCGCATACAAGGGGGCCTGCACCCCATACCACTTTGAACATGTAACCCCCTACATCAAGGAAAACCCTGAACTCTTCGTGATTGAAAAATACATATCAGGCCTTAACAACCCTTTCCCTGACATACGGCTGACAGTTGATACGCCCGAGGATTTCCTGCTCATGAAGAAAATCTATGATGCCCTGTACAGGGGCGCCCCCATACTCCTTGCAGATGTCATAACCTTTATTACCGCCAATCCTGAACTTGTAAATATCAACAGCCATATAGAACAGAGGGCAATGACGCACAGCAGCCATGGATAAAAAAGCAATTACAATTATAACCGGTACAGGGGGGCCTTTCGGTACAGGACACTTCCAGCGCATGTGTACCCTGGCAGATCACCTGGTGCGCGTACATGAAATCCCCGCGCGCATTGTCATAGCATCGGGCAGGCCGGACATTCCTGAACAGCTCCAGTCCCTCATTACAGATGCCATCCCAGATGACGCGTCCCTCATCATCCGCGACATGAGGGACTCAACCATGGAGGAAATGAACACCCTGAAGGAAAGGGCGCCGGTGCTGGCTATTGACGACACCGGTCCCGGTCGGATCGCGGCAGACCATGTGCTCGACCTCCTCCCATCCCCCCTCTCTAAAAATGGGACTACGGGCATGTTTATCTACGGATATAATTTCATCAGGTCAATCTACTCGATGAAACACACACCCATGAAAAAGGACATCGATGTCGCCATATACGC
>CAYTSF010000255.1:0-2480 GCA_964440335.1 uncultured Leptospirales bacterium | reverse complement strand
TACCGGATCCGATTACTGCTACTTTTTCGATCCTTCTAGCCATAAAAATCCTCCTGTGAAAGTCTGTTAATAAACAATCTTGTTGTTTTGTTTGAAAGTATGCTTATAAAAAATGTTTTAGAAATTCAACCTGTGGGCACTCTTTTAAACCGGTGTGACCACGGGCAACTGATATGAAACTACACACACACGGCAGATATAATTCATTAAAAAAAAATGTCAATATGAATAAATTTCGAAGCATAAAAATGAAAAAAATTTTTACGGTTGAAACAATTGATAGTGATGAGATATACACATCGTCAGCAGATTTATGTTTTATATCCTGTGTCAGCACCGGATTATTTTTTAAAATTATTATTAAGGCTGTTATATCCGTGAAATTGCGGCTATATTGAGTTTTTTGTTTTTTATAAAAATATTTTTCTTGAATTACTTTTGCGCAAATGATGAAAAATATCAGACTTGTTTTCAAACTGGCGTTTGAAGCTCTCAGAAAGCCTGAAGAGGGCTTTTTTAAGGGGCTGCGCCCCTTAACCCGGTAAAAAATGAGCAGGGAAACAATTCTATTATAAATAAAACGACATAATGTTAACACGATGAGGTAAGAGATGAAGCTTGCAGTTGCTGCCGGAACGAATAACGATGATAAAAAGAAAGTGCATGTTTTGTTTTACAATGAAAAAAGTATTTCGGAATTTAAATACGGAAATAAAGAAAAACTACCCGGCAGTATAACAGTGAGTAGTCTGGAGTATTACAATGGCGACAGCGGCGACATTCTTTTTGCATGCGGCGATTTCCAGACAATTATCTGCGGGCTGGGCAACGCATCAAAGCTCACGGCAGAAGCTCTGAGAAATTGCGGCGCATCAGTTGTTACTTTTGCAATTGCCAGGAAGATACAGGAGCTTTCGGTTGAGCTTCCTGCCATTGACGGTTTCAGCGAAGAGAATGTGCTCAGGTATATTGCCGAAGGGATGTCGCTGGCCAACTACAGGTTTAACAAATACAGGGCTGAGGACAAGAAGAGCGAGAAGCCTGTAAAAAAATTAGAGTTCATAACAGGAATAAAAAGCGCACAGCAGATTATCAAAGAAACAGAGATAACAGCGCTGAACACATTTACATGCAGAGACATGATAAACGATACGACAGACGAGATCAACCCTGAAAGTTTTGCGGCTATGGCAAAAAAGATTTCATCCGGAACGGGACTCTCATGCACGGTTCTTGATAAAAAGAAAATTATAAAAAAGAACATGGGACTTCTGCTTGCCGTAAACAGGGGAAGCGCCAGGGAGCCGCGTGTAGTGAGAATCGATTACCGCGGCGACCGGTCATCAAAAAAGCTGATTGGACTTGTGGGCAAGGGGATAACTTTTGATTCGGGGGGGATGAACCTGAAACCGTCAGGTTCAATGGAAACCATGAGGTGCGACATGTCGGGTGCGGCAACAGTCCTGTGCGCTATGAAGACCCTGGCCGAACTTGGCATAAAGAAAAATGTAACAGCCGTGATACCGCTTACGGAGAACATGCTGAGCAACAGCGCCTACAGGCCGGGAGACGTGTACAGGTCGTACAGCGGGAAGACGGTTGAGATCGGCAATACCGACGCTGAAGGACGCCTGATACTTGCAGATGCGATATCGTACATGGAGAAAGAGATAAAGCCCGACCTCATGGTAGACATGGCCACGCTTACCGGCGCATGCGTTGTGACATTCGGAGAAACAGTGGCGGCATATCTGTCAACCGATGACAGCCTTGCGGCAGCGATCGAAAAGTCCTCCCTTGATACAGGGGAGAAACTATGGAGGCTCCCCTTCTTTGACGATTACGATGACAGAATGAAATCTGAAGTGGCTGACCTGTCGAACATGTCTTCAGAGAAGAATGCCGGAACTATAGCCGGTGCCGTGTTTCTCAGGAGCTTCGTTGAAAAGACACCCTGGCTTCACATTGACATTGCAGGCACAGCATGGTATTCCAAAGCAAGGGGATACAGGCCGAAGAACGCAACAGGTTACGGGTTGAGGCTGCTTGTGGATCTGGTAAGAAACTGGAGTTGATATAAGGTTATTGCCCAGGGCGGGAATTGAACCCGCACGGCCACTAAGGGCCAAGGGATTTTAAGTCCCTTGTGTCTACCAAGTTCCACCACCTGGGCTCTGTTGAAGAATTGAAGTAAAGGAATAGGCGCCGATCGGATTCGAACCGATGAATAAAGGTTTTGCAGACCTCCCCCTTAGCCACTTGGGCACAGCGCCGATTGAGTTATCCATATATTTATGGCTTTATTTATTGTCAAGATGAAAATTTGCAAGTGCAGGGCGGGGGCAATTTTTGCCAATAAAAAAATAATTAAAAAAATTTTGTTGACACGGATCGTGTATTTTTGCTATTAACTTTTCTGTCTTAATGAGCATTCCTCTGTAGCTCAGTCGGTAGAGCAGTTGACTGTTAATCAATTGGTC
>CAYTSF010000254.1:0-2487 GCA_964440335.1 uncultured Leptospirales bacterium | reverse complement strand
ATAATCAGAAATTCAAAAGCACTTTTTACGGCGGTTTTCTCTCCCGCCTGTATGGCCTGAAGAATGCCGCGCACGAAGGCGCCAATGTCTAGTCGTGGACATGGATGTCCAATAAACGCTCGACCGAGAGACAGAGCCTCGACGACAAAAAAATTTATATCCTTTCAAACATGGCATTGATGAGGCCTGACACATGGGACAATGCCGGTCTTGCCCTGAGTGACATGGCACAGGCTGTTTTACTCACCGCCCATGCCCGGCACAATAAAAAAGCTGCCCCTTTCGAGGCAGCCTGTTTATGTGTTTAATTCGTGTAATCCTGGATTACAGGTTTGACATAATTCCGGGAACTACTTCGAAAAGGTCAGCAACTATACCATATGTTGCAAGGTTGAATATAGGTGCTTCAGGGTCTTTGTTTACTGCTACGATGCATTTTGCACCTTTCATGCCGGCAACGTGCTGAACTGCGCCCGAAATACCAAGTGCAAGGTAAAGATCAGGAGTTACAGTTTTACCTGACTGACCAACCTGCCTTGATGCTTCTGTCCAGCCGGAGTCGATAACAGGACGTGATCCTGCATATTCGCCGCCGAGTTTCTGAGCAAGAGGAATAACAGTGTCTTTGTATTTGTCAGCGTCTTTAAGTCCCCTTCCGCCGGCAACAATGATTTTAGCCTGGGAAATGTCAACTCCACCCGCAGATGTTGCAACTACTTCTTTCACCTTTGTTCTGATCGCGCTGAAAGATACAGCAACGTTTGTTACTGTTCCAGCTGCACCGGCTTCTGCCGGGTCATATGCGCCTTTCTCAAATGTGATTACGAATTTGTCTGTTGTTACAGCTTTGGTTTCCTGGAGTTTACCATTGTAGATGTTCCTTGTAAGAACAAGTTTGCCGCCGTCTACAACTGCTTTGTTACAGTTGGAAACTATACCTGCGCTGATTGCCATAGCAGCTTTAGCAGCATAGTCAACACCGTCATAAGTGTTGGGGATGAAAACGCCTTTTACATCCTGTGCTTCTACAACAGCCTTAACAGCCTGTGCATATCCGTCAGCAGTATATTTCTCTACAGCTGCGTCGCATACCGCAAATACTGCGGGGATGTATTTTGCAACTTCTTTCGCAAGAGTATCATCTTTTGCGAAAACTGCTGCTGCGGGCTCAAGTCCGAGACCAGGAGCAACTTCCTTGGCTATTCTGCAAAGTTCCATTGTTGCGTTGCTTAACTTGCCGTCTCTGTGTTCTGCAATTATTAATAATTTAGCCATTTCAGATCCTCCTACCTTATATCACTTTCGCTTCATTTTTGAGTTTATCAACCAGTTTAGCTGCCGCTTCAGCAGGCGCTCCCTGGATAATCTCTGCCATTGAATCTGATACAGGCACGAACATTTTGATAAACGCTGTTCTTGATGAAGCAGAAACGCCGAGGTCGCCAGCTGATTTAGCATCGAGCTGTTTTTTCTTGGCTTTCATAATACCAGGAAGGGTAGGATACCTCGGTTCGTTGATACCGGACTGGATAGAAAGAACTGCCGGACCAGCGAGTTCGAGAACTTCATTAAGTCCGCCTTCAAGCTCTCTGTTGAGAGTGTAGGCTTTTCCGTCTGCTGTGTTGATTTTTACAACGTTTGTGCAGTGCGGCATGTTGAGCATATCAGCGATCATTACCCCTGTGGTCGCTGCCTGCAGGTCTTCGCTCTGAACACCTGTCATTACGAGGTCAACTCCCCCGATTGATTCGATTGCTTTTGCGAGTGCGCTCGCGATAACAAAACCGTCTCCATCAAATACGGCTGCATCATTGATGTGGATCCCCCAGTCAGCTCCCATTGCGAAAGCCTGCCTGATATCCTTTGATGCTCTCTCAGGACCGGCTGATACGATAACTACTTCACCACCAAGCTTTTCTTTAAGCTGGAGTGCTGCTTCTACAGCATAGTTATCGAAATCATTGATTTTAAAAGCGATTTGGGATTCATCAACTTTTTTGTCATCAACGATCTTAAACTTGGATTCCATGTCAGGAACCTGTTTCAGACAGACAACTATCTTCATTACGATACTCCCTTAATGTTTTTTATTTTGCCGATAAAGTTATGCCATTAATAAACCGGTTTCCCATGTAATAAGGAGTCTACTCCGCTTTAAAACGGGTAACTGTCAGAATTCCATGTATCAAACCAATTTATAACCGGCATAAAGAAAGTCAGTTTCCATCAATTAGCATAAGTAAAATAAATGTCAATATAAATCTGTATTTAATACTAAAATATACAGATACTATATTTGTGTATAAGTACCCTGCGGGGCTTTTTTTCAGGGGCTCCGCCCCTGGCCCCGTTTAGATGCTTTATTTTGAATATTTTATATTTAATCTTTACTGAAAAACAGAGTTAATATATAAGTATCATGCATGGCCTTCTTTCAGGGGCTCCGCCCCTGGCCCACTTCTACATACTTAGTTCTGAATAATTCAG
>CAYTSF010000253.1:0-2496 GCA_964440335.1 uncultured Leptospirales bacterium | reverse complement strand
ACCTGCGCGTTGATTCCCTGGCATACATGACAGTTGAGACATTGCTTGAGGCAGTGAACAGGCCCGGCAAGAACTTCTGCACCGCATGCTTCGATGGTAATTACCCGAGCAGCCTGGATACCTCGCCCGAAAGCGACGAGAACCTGAAGTTCAAGTTCGACGAAGGCAACGGGAAGTACTACTGATAATCTATCATGACTCCTGTGCTGGCGATTTCCCATGCCAGCGGGTCGTTAATGCTGAAATCGCCGGGAGTGAAGGGAATTGCTTCTATCCTTTTATCTATATCGCTGGCAATCATGCGGAGTTTTATACTGTCATCAAAACGGTTGCCGGAAAAATCAGCTGATATTACTGCAATATCGATGTCACTCCATTCATCGTTTGTGCCTTTTGCAAATGATCCGAAGAGATACACTTTCTGAATGTTAATATCAGATTCCCTGATTTTTTTTACGAACCGTATAATGTTTTGTTTTATTTCGTTATCGATCTGAGCCATAAACAGATATCCTTTATCAATACAAGTTCTGTACGCGTATACTCTTCTGTGCATTTTTCTCTGAAGGCTCTCCTGATGTCCGGATAACGTGACTCGATGTTGTATTCCGATATCCTTATCAGATTGTTCCTTGTGCCTGTGTCTGTTTCAATTCCTGCTGCGTCAGCGAGCCTGTCAAGATTATGAATATTTGACCATTCATTTTTGATGTTTTTCATGGAAACATCTTGACTGTATAATATTTCCGGTACTTATATTGTGTGCAATTTATAAAATCAGCGTTAAATTTAAGGAGCTGTTATGAAGCTGCCGGAATACTCAAAACGCCTTGCTGCATTTATTGTAATAATTATTCCTTCACTCCTTCTCTCCAATGGCGGGGGGATATTCATGTCATCGACCCTGTCCAGCGGCAACATTGTCCTTGTGAACAACAAAGACATATTGCTTGAGAAGGAAAACCTTTACGTATCAATAGACCACAACTTTGCAGACGTGAAGGTGAAATACATATTCAGGAACAGGGGCAAGAAGCAGAAGATCATGTATGGCTTCCCCGTTAGCTACAGGGCTCTTGTGGGCGAAGATGAACCGAAGGACGGAAGTAAAAATGAAAGCCCTGACAATATCTCTGAATTTAAAATGAAGTTTAATGGCGCAGATGTCGCGGTTGAAAAATTAAATCGCGAATACCAGATGCAGGAACTTTACAGCATAGATGAAAACAGTTTCAATTCAACAGGCAACAGGTGGTACGCTGCCAGCCTTGATTTCCCTGAAGGTGAGTCCACGCTCAATGTGTCTTACAAAATAGAAAACATCTGGCAGGATGACCTTCCCAGCTCAAAGGGAGGGTTCAGGAATTACTCCAACCGCGAGTTCGTATACATTCTTTCACCATCTGGTAGCTGGGGCAATGGTGTTGTGAAGGAGTTCAGCGTAACACTGGACTTCACAAAGGCAGCTCTTGACAAGATGACCCTGGTCAGTATCGAAGGGCTGAAGCTCAAGCCCAAAGACAATGTGTATTCCGCGACCTTTACTGATTTTAAAATGGCTGAAGCAAAACCCTTCGTTGTTACCTACCGGCTTTCGCGTGAAGATACCAGGAGCTATTACCTTAACTGTGGAATATTTGAGAACTTCAGTGCATCGTCAAGCCTAAAAGGATTTGAAATTGATAACGCCTTTGAATGCGAAAGCAGCTCGGCGTGGGTCGATGGTTCTGGCAAAGGTGGAGTGGGCGAATGGGTTGAGTTCAGTTCTAACTGGATACAGGGTATCTTCATTGCCAATGGTATGATCTCATCAAAGGAGCTGTATTATAAGTACAGCCGCATTAAAAGGCTCAGGCTTGATATAACATGGTCAGATGGTTCAGTCACTTCAGAGGAGAAGGAGCTTGAAGATAGGAGATACCCTGAAAACGGCGTTGTAGATGAGGACTTTTATGACAACCTTATGTTTTTCACCGGTGAAGGTATTATCCCCACGAAGGCGAGGATCACAATTCTCGATGTTTATCCCGGTACGGAATATAAGAAAGTCTGTATATCAGGAGTTTTCCTGGTGCAGTTCAGGGGTGACTGACCAGCGGATTTAAAGCATCAGACTGTGAGGAGATGATAAAATGAATATGGTAAAACCGGGAAAGTTATTTGCATCGCTGCTTCTTGTGGCGCTGCCTGTTATTCTGTCGGCAAACGGAGGGGGGATATACTATTCCCAGGGTGTATCAAGCGGCAACATATCACTGGTTGAGAACAAGGCCATTACGCTGGAAAAGGAGTACCTGGACATCGTTATTGCTGGTGATTCATCAAGTGTCAGAGTTAAATATATTTTCAGAAACAGCGGAAAAAAGACCAGGCTGCTTTACGGCTTTCCTGTTTCTTCAAGGGTGGATTCACCTGGCGACAACGAAGGTTCAGGCGAGGTAAATGCGGCCGGTGATGACAGCATCTGCGAGTTCGGGTTGAAGTTCAACGGTAAGA
>CAYTSF010000252.1:0-2601 GCA_964440335.1 uncultured Leptospirales bacterium | reverse complement strand
TCATTCCTTATCTTCTACAGCCTGTACATAAATCCCAGGTCAGCAACAACGTACACTCCCTTTTCTGCGCCGATCATGTATCCGCACGCGCCACGCAGCGACAGGTAGAGCGAATCGCCCAGCCTGTACGCAAAGCCCATGCCTGCAACAGCCGCAGGGCCAACCTCTGATATTGTACTCCCAGTTTCAACAAGTGTCTCGTTGTCGCGCTCCACGTTTTTGCTGTTAAAGTAAACAGCTCCGCACGACACAAAGGGCGTTATGATCAATGACTCGCTGTAGTATACGCGGTAGCCCAGGGTTATCATTGCGGGCGCGAAGAGCGCGCTTTCGGTCTTCCTGTTCATGTTGTCAAGCTCGTCTTTGCCTGTGAGGTAATAGCAGCCCGCCTCTATGCCAGCGGTAAAACCTGTAAAGATGTAGTTCTCCCATGTAAAGGCTGCTGTCGCGCCATAGCCGGAGCCCGAAAGGTCGCCGAAGTTCAGCACCGGATAGATGAAACCGGGGTAAAGCGACACCATAAGCGTGGGCTTCTCCTGCTTGCGAAACACCTCCATGCCGGACTCCCCGCCCATGTTGTCAACGCTGCGCACTATGATCTTGTCATAGGCTGTGCCTGCCTTTATAGTATAAGTGAGCTCCTTCGTTTCGCCTATGAGGTTTTTGCTTTTATCAACAAGGGCGTATATTTTGTACGATACGACCTTGCCGTCTTTGTCTGTGCCGGGCTTCCATGTTACGACCGTGTCTCCCTTGTCGTTTTTGTCCAGTGACACACCGCCCGGTTCAGTGGGGAGTATGTTCTTCGTGGTGATCTCAAGTTCGTTGCTTGGTGGAGTCTCTTCGTTCTTTGCGTCTACGCCTGTTACCATGAAAAAATATTTCGTGTTGCTTGGAAGTTCCTCAACATTATAACTTGTTGTATCGCTTTTGCCCAGGAGTTCGTACCTGTCCTCTTTCTTTTTCTTAACGTATATGCGGTACTCCTCCATTGTGTCATAGGGCGGGTACCACGTCAGCTCAATGCTGTCAGTTGTTGCCTCTCCCTTCAGGCCCGAACATGTTCGCTCCGAGATAAAAAGCACCTCGGCGCGGCTAAGTTTGAATTCAGCGGGCTTGTAAAGGTCAACCCTGAAGGTGTATGATTCGCGGTCCTCGTCAACCATGTACGCGATAAAGCCCTCGCCGCTCTTTTTCTGCACCCATATTTTGCCCATGTTAAGCTCTGTGTATAACACGCGCATAATGTTTTCGCGTTTTATGGTCTGTTTCTTCCTGTCTTCACCCATGATGACTACAGCGCCGGAGGTTTCGCTCACGATGGCCCCTTTGATGATGCTGCCGTCTTTAAGAAATACATATTCAGCCCTGAGTTCTGCTGTTGTAAAAAAAATTGCAAGCGCAACAAAAAACGCCGCATAAACTGGTTTCATAATTACCTGCCACATTCTATTTATATCGCGAATTTTCATTTATAATTAATAGAACCCCTGCATTTCAATTCATTTTTACTTTATCATAAAAATAATCGTGAAATGAGTAAATATCTGCCTTGATTTCAGACTGATGTTTGTTTTTATCATAACACATAACAGGCCTGGCCCCTTTTTTCATGCACTTTAGTTATTGACACCGCATTTACCATGTATATTTATAAATAAACTGCTTCGCGCATACACCTGCGAAAAGGAGAAATTTCTATGATATTTATTTTTATTGGAACAGGGCTGTTTTTCGGCCTGATTATCCCCACGGTTCTTATGCCGGCAATGCCCGGCGCAAGCATAGCAGTTCTTGAACTGGTGCGCATTTACAGTAAAGGTTCACTCAGCTGCGGCAAAGATGATTACGTTACGGGCGCCGGTTATTACAGGCGCGGCCTTGTCTATGTGCATACAGATGAGAGTGGAACTGAAAACTTTGTGTCGGGCCGGGTTTTCGGTTTTCTGGTGCTGGTGTTTATGCCGCTGTGTGTTATGCTGTCACTGGTTGTTTATGCTGCAGTATTCTGATGCGGCATGACACAGGCCGGCACCGGCTGCATGTTCATGAAAAGGGAAGATCATGGAATACCCTGAAGTGAGCAGGGAGGAGGAAAAGATGGCGCCCTACCCCTATGTTTATGTTCTTGAGGATGGTTCAGCCCGCGAACTGACTCCGGGTGAAAGAAAGTACCTTGAAACGCCATTTCATCCAGGCGACAGCGGCAGGCCATACATCAAGGAGAGCTACAGGTCTAAAGGTTCATCGAGCATGGAGGGGTTCTGCCCCAGGTACATGCTGCCGAAGAAGTTGAAGGTGAGGGAATGAACACTGCGGGTTCATGTTTTGCAGAAGTTTATTACAGGGGGAGTAATCCTCCCACGGCAAAAAAGGAGAGAAGATTCATGAAATGTATAGCAGCATCATTTATCGCAGCCCTTCTGATGACAGGCACAGCCTGCACATCACAGCAGGAACAGAGGATGGAACAGAACATGGAGAACAAAACCGGAGAGCATAAAATGACCGCGGCAGAGAAGCGCGGCACAGAGCGGGCCCTGGCCGACATAAAAAATGGAAACATGAAGATCCTCATCTTCGGTGAACGTAACCCTGACG
>CAYTSF010000251.1:0-2648 GCA_964440335.1 uncultured Leptospirales bacterium | reverse complement strand
GGCTTGATCCCGGCCCTTGCCATTTCAGTGGTGATGTCAACCTCCTCCTTGTACCCGGCATATATTTCGAATACATGGAGGCCGGGCCCGATATCGCTTATGTACCTTGTCGATATCCCCACGGGATCATCCGTAATGACTACAGTGATGAATATGTTCGTATCATAAATTATATTGGCACTTACAATACAATGAATTACATAGGGTGAAACCACATGGTAGTTACCCACGAAAAACAGGCATGTGCCGGGGATTGTTTTGCCTTTGTTATATATCTGCTCATAGCTGACCAGGAAGGTTTCCAGGTCTGCGGGCATGAGCTTCTTGTACATCCTTTTATGCCCCTTGCGCCAGATGACGATTATGATGAAAGGAAATGAAGCGAGTATGATTGACCAGTAGCCCCCATGCGAAAACTTGCTGAAGTTTGCCAGAAGAAAGGCAATATTGACACAGAATATCAATGACGCGGCGACAATACTGATATAATTTTTTCGGATTGTATATATGGTGATCATCATTATTGCGGTTATGCACATTGTCCCGGTAACAGCAAGGCCATATGCCGCTGCGAGTTTTTCTGATTTCTGAAAGACCAGGAGTATAAAAATTACAGCCATCATGAGTATCCAGTTTACCGCGCCTATGTATATCTGTGACTTCAGCTTCGTAGAGGTGAAATCCACCTTAAACCTGGGGAAGATTCTCGTTGTAATCCCCTGGTAGACTATTGAAAAAACACCGCTGATCAGGGCCTGGGATGCTATTATGGTCGAAAGTATTGTCAGTATAAGAAACGGGATATAAAGCAATGTCGATTCGCTGTGGATCATTGAAAAGAGAACATTTTTTGCATCCGGATTTTGTAAAATAAATGCGCCCTGACCCAGGTATGTGAGCACAAGTGCAAAAAAGATCATGTACCATGCCCTTACAATGGGCTTCTTGCCAAGGTGCCCCATGTCCGCGTAAAGGGCTTCGGCTCCGGTAGCGCAGAGTATTACCTCTGAGAGTATGAGAAAACCCGCAAAACCATTGTTCCTGAAAAACTCAATAAAATAGATGGGATTTACCGCCTTGACTACAGCCGGGTAATGCAGAACTGATATTGCCCCGGTGACAGCCAGGGCAATAAACCAGACAACCATTACCGGGCCGAAAACGATTGATACACGGTCTGTACCCTTTGGCTGAAAAAAGAAGAGCCCCAGGGTAATACAGATTGAAATTGTAATTATATGCCACTGGTGAATCGAGCTGAATGCAGGAATAATTGCCAGGCCCTCAACAGCAGAGAGTATACTGATTGCAGGGGTTATTACACCATCCCCCATGAGGAGAGATACACCGGCATAGGCAAGTACAGTCATGAGCGAGGCCTTGCGGCCTTTTTTCATCCCCTTCTCCAGTATCTTTTTTAGAATAATCGTACCGCCTTCGCCGTGATCCTCAAGGCGCATGGCAAGCCATGAATATTCAAGAAAAACAAGAATGATAAGGGTCCATATTATCAGTGAGAGTATACCGATTATGTTCGCCTCGGTTGGCCTGATAAAAAGCAGTATTACTGATAACGTATAAATGGGGCTTGTCCCGATATCGCCGAAAACAAGCCCCATGGCCTTAACTATCTCTTTCCAGTCAGACTTTGAATATATGAATTTCATCTATCCCTTCACCTTTTTATTAACAAACGCACCACACCGGCCAGAAAATTATTTTGCAGCCTTGATTTCATCCCACATTTTTGAATATTTCGCGTTGTCAGAGCCCAGGTCACGCATGACCTCGCATTTTGACATCACAAGCTCACCGGGAAATATCGCGCTGTTGGTCCTGAAACTCTCCGGCATCAGCTTCAGGGCAGAGGGATTTGGCGCAAGGTAGCATATAAAAGTCATGTTCTTCGCGCAGATATCAGGCCTTAAAAGAAAATTGATGAAGTCATAGGCCAGGTCAACCTCGTTCGCGGTTGAGGGGATCACAAGATCATCATCATTGATAGAGGTACCTTCGGCAGGAATTGCGAAGAGCAGGTACTCGTTCTCTTTCTGTATCTGAAGTATGTCACCGCTGTAATTGTGGATCAGGTCAAATTCACCGGATGCAAGGCCCATCTTGGCATCATCAACTCCGAAACGTGCAATGTTCTTCTTCCAGCGGATAACAATGTCCCTGGCCTGCGCGAGTTCCCTCTCGTCTGTTGAATTGAGGCTGTAGCCCAGGTACTTCAGGGCTGCTCCAAGGTCACACCTCATCTCATCGAGCAGGGTCATTCTTCCCTTGAGGTCTTTGCGGTCAAACATTGCCCATGTCGGTTTGAAATTTTTTACCTTTCTTGAATCATAACCGATACCAATAAAGCTCATCATGTATGGCACCATGTAATCGCTGGCCGGGTCAGGGTGCTTCTTCATAAATTCAGGGTCAAGGTTTTTGAGATTTGGGATTTTACTGTGGTCCAGCTTGCGAATAAGTCCCTGCTGCCTGAGGTTCGTGGCCATGAAACTTGAAGGTATGGCAACATCGTATCCCCCTGCCCCCGCATTGAGCTTGGCATACATGGCTTCGTTTGAATCAAAATAATCTATCTTCACAGTACAGTTGAATTCTTTTTCAAACTGTGCAACGATCTCGGGATCGATATA
>CAYTSF010000250.1:0-2727 GCA_964440335.1 uncultured Leptospirales bacterium | reverse complement strand
GGGGATGAAGCAGCAGACATCCACTCATTTTTTACATTCAATCCTGTAAAAGTATTTACAGGATTGAACGACCGGTTAGGATGATCTTGCAATTCATCCACCATTACCGGGAGAACCTATGGAATCCTACTACTCGTTTGACCTTATAAACCGGGCTGATAAAAAAACCTGGAACATTAACCTTGAAGCGGACTCTATGATGGTCACCGAAATTGAAACCGGCGACACCATCAAGATACCCAGGAACGACAGGCCGGGGGACTACAAAATGACCAGGCTGCCATTCCTCCCTGTTATGCTCACCATCTATGCCGGCAGAAAACTTGTATTCAAACTCACAGAGGACCAGGTGAACGCAATCTCCACATGGAGAGGGCCGCTTACTGCCACAGACATGGCGTTACTTCTCAAGGAACGCTACAAATGGCTTCTACCCATTGCCGTTGTGCTCATAATCGTATCCTTCCCGGTAATGACCGATTCATCCACCAGCGCATGGAGCACCATGACAGGCTACATGAACATGGGCCTGGGCATAATGCTCCTTGTAATCTACATTCTCTCAAAAAGCACCCTGAGCCGCATGGTCTTCCTCCTGGACTGCATATGGTTTATACTGGCCGGCTTCGTGGTCGCAGCCGATGTGTACATGGGCCACAAGTACATCTCGCTCATACTCATTCCCCTGCTCTTCATCGGGGCCTGGAGCGGCATGTACGAGTTTAAAAGATTCAAAGACATGAAATAATCACAGCGCCGTTATGCGGCGTTGCCTTAAATATATATAACGGTAAATATGATGCAAAAATGGTTACTGGCATTACTGCCCCTTCTAATCGCATGCGGCAGGCCTGCTGAGATTGACCTCTCATCAGGCTGGAAGATCAAAAACATCAACATCTCCTCTATATCCTTCCCTGACGGAAAAATTCCGGATTCACTCTACGAAGGTATGACAGGCCCTGAAGCAGATACATCAACGTGGCAGGAGGTAAAATCCCTTCCTGCCGCGCTTACAATGGAACGCAAAAAACAGCTCTGTCTTCTGCGCAGGGAAGTTTTTATCCCTGAATCCATGAAAGGAAAAGATATATCGCTCTACCTGGGCAAGGTATGGGACTCGCAGGTGACTTATTTTAACGGCGTCCGCACAGGTTCATCGGGCAATGACTACCCCGATTTTCATTCGGACTGGAACGTATCGACCTTTCACCACATCCCTCCTGAACTTGTCAGGTACGGGGCCGTGAACGTGATCGTTATACGCCAGTTCAGCGACCAGCAGCTCAACTTCAACGGCGCGCCCTTTATAGGATACACGCACAGCGTAACCACCTACACATACGCAGAGAGGTTCATGGCCGAGTACCTGGTCATGGCCCTTGGTATCATGACGCTGATCCTTGGCCTTGTTATTCTGGCAGTTTATTTCTTCGGAAGGTTCCGCAGCATCGAGAGCCTTCACTTCGGCGGGCTGTCCATACTCTGGTTCATACTTACCCTGCACTTCTGGCTGCCCGGCTACGGGTTCATGTCATGGAGGGTTCAGGACAACATCTTCTATCTCCTTGTGGGGATACTGGTGGCATGGATATACATAAGCCTCGAGTCGATCCTCGGTTTTAAAAACATTGCTGCAAGGGTAACTATTTCAGTGCTGTGTCTGGTTCAGGCCATTATTGCGCTCTCTGCCACGGTGAACAGTCCCGTCACGGGATGGAGGTTCGATGTCATGGGGCCCATAGGCGTGCTGGGGCAGATCATGTGGGGTTACGTTATTGTCAGGGGGATCCGTGCAGGGAATGTCGAGGCGAAGATTATCATGACAGGTTACGTCATCTTCGTCGTAACGCTGGTTCATGACGCCCTCATGATGAACAGGGTCATCATGTCATACGCCTTCCTCACGAACATCGCCTACCCCTGCTTCATACTCTCATTCGCCATTATCCTCATGAGGCGCATAGCACAGCTCAACGAAAATCTCATGATATCCAAAACTGAAATCGAAAAAAAGAACTCTGACCTTGAAGAGGTCATGAAACTTATAGCTGAATCGGCAGAAGAGCTGAGAACAATCTCTTCCAGCGTGAGCGATTCATCAGTCATGCTGAACATCCAGATGGAGAACCAGACTGAGAGCCTGGTGCAGACATCAGCATCTGTCGAGGAGGTGTCCGGTTCAATTACTGCTATCGCGGGCCACACATCAGACCAGGACAACCTTGTCCGTGAAAGCGGGACCATCCTGGAGGGCTACCTGAACTCCATCAACCGCATAACCGGGGCCGCGCGCCAGGCGTCATCCCTGGGCGGGCGCAGCAGGGAAGTAACCTCATCCATCAACGAAAAGCTCATGCTGGTGAGGGATGGCATGCTCAAGATAAAGGACTCTTCATCCGCCATAGAACAGATAGCGGATATCATAAATGACATCGCAGAGAAGACCAACCTGCTGTCCCTTAACGCGGCCATAGAGGCAGCAAGGGCCGGCCAGTTCGGCCGTGGATTTGCGGTTGTTGCAGACGAGATAGGCAAGCTGGCAGACGGATCTGTTGAACAGGCAAAGACCATACAGAGGATAATTCAGGGAGTTGTAAGCGATATTGAAAATGAAAACAGGCTCATAATGGAATCCGCCGATTCTGTAAGCACGCTCAAATCCGCTGCAGAGGATGTAAACAATGCCGTGAACGACATCATGATGCTCTGCGAAAACCAGGAGGC
>CAYTSF010000249.1:0-2730 GCA_964440335.1 uncultured Leptospirales bacterium | reverse complement strand
ACTCGAAAGAGAAATGTTTGTTGATTGCTGGAAAACAGAAGGCTCACAGAAGATGGCTGAGCACATGGCTACCAAAGGCAAACCGCTCTTCATATAATCTTTATGTGAAATGCAGTAAAAGTTATAAATATGAAATCCCTTCCCCGACAGGGGGAGGGATTTTTTTTAAGTAAAATTTCCGGTGAGAGAAAATCATGAATAACGATATTGAAAAAGAGAAATACGAACCATACGGGGATTTGAGCATAGAACTTCCTCCAGCCCCGCCATGTTATACCACCATGAAGGCCAGGCTTATCGGGCATAAACCGGGGACCGAGCTGACTGTTGCATTTCCTGTTTATGAAACATATGTGAATCCCGCAGGTTCAATGCAGGGAGGCTACATTACCGCGGCATTTGATAACGTGTTCGGCCCCTTGTGTTACCGTGCATCGGGTACAGGCGCATCTGCCATGGTAGATATCAATACAAGTTACCACAGGCCGGTTTTTCCCGGCGATGAGCTTACGATAACAGCAAGGGTAAAGGCAAAGGGTAAGAGGATAATCCACATGGAGGGCGAGGCGTATAACAAAGAGAATAAACTTGTTGCGTCAGCCAGCTGCGATTACATGGTTTTAAGTTCATAGCATAGCGCCGGATGTATTTTATCTTTATCAGTAATGAAACTGCATGGCAGTAAATTAAATGAATTGACTCCATATTTTCCATTCTATATAATCATCAACTGTAGCCTGCAGCAGTATCCCTGTACAGGTTTCTGCGACAGGACAGTGAATATCACTATGTATCGCAGATCTATTGCATTCAGAAAATTTTTCATCATTTACTCCTGATCCGGGGTATAACATCAATACCACAGCAGATTCCTTAAGAGGCAGATATGATTTTTTTGAGCAGAGTAAAACACACAACATTGTTGTTTATAATCTCCATGAGCATTTGTATTTTATTTCCAGGAAAGAGTCATTCACAGATTATTGTTAAGAGCATCATTGATCTGCGCACGGGGATTGCAGGCCACGGATGGACCTTTCATCCCGGGGATTCGCCTGTAATATCCTCCCTCTATGATGCATCTGAATCATACTCCATAGATAACGACGACGATGAGGCCGTAAAAAATACATCCGAAGAGATCAGTTTTGCCTGGGCATCCGAAAAACTCAGTGCACAGGAGAGCATAGGATGGATTGACGATATTGAAATCCAGCTGTCATGGATGCGGTACCGCGATAAAAATGGTAATAAACCATTTCATGATTTCAGCAGTTACATGAAACAGTACAACGGTTACGGGTGGTACCGCACAACATTCACAATTGACAAAACTGATTTTGCCAGCAGGTTCAGGTCGCGCGACCTTGTGCTTCGTCTTGGGAAGATCGGGCAGGCTGACGCAGTGTACCTTAACGGCAGGTTCATTGGCGGAACAGGTCTGAAGGCCGACAGTGTAATGAATGAAGTTCTGCCAGATGAAAAGCTTTTTTACGACAGGACGCGTTATTATTCCATTCCACGTGAACTGCTTAAATATAACAGTCCCAACGTGCTTGCAGTTCGTGTTTACGCCAAGTATCCGATCGCGCCAGGTCTTTCGCACGACAAGTATTATATCGCATCTTCAAAAAAAATTGAACGATCACAATTCTGGGACAATTTTAAAAAGATTTTCGTTATAGTCCTTACAACGCTGCTCGGCCTCTTCTACATCTACTGGAATTTTGTTTTCAGGGACAACGACAGGGCAAGCATCTACTTTGCTTTTACTGCCTTTGCCATGGCTCTTTCAACATTCATGGAGAGCCAGATAGTGTACTCCATATTCCAGAATGCGCTCTGGATTAAAAAGATCGAGTTCATGGCAATTGTAATTTTTGTGCATATGCTCATCGAGTTCATATCTCACTTCTCAAAAATTGATACAACAACTGTGAAGGTTATCAACCGCATATGGGATATTCTTGGAGTGGCGGTTGTTGTTGTAATTGCACTGCTGCCCGACCTGCTTGTTACCAGAAGGTTTATGATGGCATGGGCCGTTGCGCCAGCCATGGTTTCGATATACATGTTCTACCTCATTATCAGGGGGAGGAAGATCCCCTCTATGGCAACGGTTGCTACCGGTCTTGGCGGGCTGATTCTGCTAATGGCAAATGATGTGCTGGTGGGGTTCCAGTTCAGGTGGGTCATGTGGGAGTTCAGTCTGAAGGATTATGCCTTTGCTTTTTTTGCAGTTACTATTGCGGGATCTATCGTTACCAACATGAAAAAATCCCGTGAGCTCATAGCAAAGCAGAAAGAGGAGAAGGAGAGGCTGGCCAAATTTTTCTCTCCTGATGTAATAGAGGAGATACTCTCCGGCGACCTTTCACTGGGAGGCCAGGAAAAAAAGATAGCAACCCTCTTTGCCGATATCGTGGGCTTTACAAAATATTCAGAGACCCAGACCCCTGCCAAGGTGCTTGAACGCCTTAACGAAATGTTCACAAGAATTTCTACCGTAATAACAGAGTACCAGGCAACGCTTGACAAGTATATAGGTGACTGCGTCATGGCATTCTGGGGCGCACCCAAACCTACGCCTAACGATGCCTATAATGCCGTTGCATGTGCCCTTGCAATGCAGAGGGAGATGAGACTCCTTGCGGAGAAACTTCCCCCTGAAGAGAGCCCCTTCCATCTGCGCGTAGGCATAAACTTCGGACCTGCAATTGCAGGGCTCAT
>CAYTSF010000248.1:0-2762 GCA_964440335.1 uncultured Leptospirales bacterium | reverse complement strand
GAAAATCATATAATCCACCTGTCCATGCTTGCCAGGTTCAGGCCGGGCACAATCCCCGCGTACGAGCTTTACCATGCAGGGGGCGTTAACAGCGTGAGGACATATGACCCGGACCCGGACCTCTGCGGCCAGCATGAATTCCTTGCCACCATTGAATACAGGTACGAGGTTTTCACTGGCAAACAGATTTCATTCATGGATATTAACGCCTGGTATGGGCTTCAGTTAGTGGCAGGCACGGACCAGGCCATAGAATGGCTTCCAGGCGAACTCCCCCTGCATGGCAACTACCTTAACTCGGTCTACATGGGGGTACACCTGCTGGTGCCGGTACTCGAAAGGGTCAGGCTCGAATTCGGATTCAACAGGCTCAACCCCGAAGAGAAGACAATTACCTTCGGCATCAACCTGGGCTGGAACGAAAAGTCCCAGGCCCAGCGCAGGAGGGCCAGGTAAATGCAGGTTATGTGCTTGACTTGGGCCCGGCCCTGATACAGTTTATGCGCGGGGGATGTTTTGACATGAAGGATCTCATAGAACTCATAAATACCGGCTTTCTTCAGAGGACAGGCGACCTTGCCCTGCAGAAAAAAGTATGGGAGTCAACCACCGCTTATTTCAGGCCCGACATCAGCCAGTACAGGAACATAAGACCTTCAGTCATCCTTGCCCGCGAAACCGGTGACCTGGGACTTGCGGTATTATGGATTGTACAGGCAGCGCTTGCCCGCCCTGTACTCAATGACATAACACTGAACCTTAACAATTCTTCGGCAATTGCCCCTGTAACAAGCTGCATTAATGAAAGGACCATTGTGGCCCTGGCGCATTCAGAAGGCCCCGATGATCCTGTTATCTATAACCGCTCCGGTGAAAAAACAATTCTAAGCGGCAGCAAAAAATTCATAACCGCAGGCCGCAACGCAGACCTCCTGATGATTACATGCAGGCTCGCAGGCGCGCCGAAAATTGACAACATGGCATTCGTCAGAAAAAACAGCATCCCCGCAGACTCATTGTCCCCCCTTAACCTTGAAATTCTGAAGACAGTAGACCACGCCGGCCTTAGACTGAACGGCCTTGCCATAGACAGCCTCCAGGTGCCGGAATGCGACCCCAGGGCAGTACGCCGCTCTGTTAAAAAATGGGGGATAGTTGAACGCGCGCTGATAATGGAGGCCTTTCCCGGCTTCCTGCTTTACTGCAATTACCTGTTCCGCGAGATGAACATCACAGTGGCCTCAGACGATGAAATAATAGCGCTGCTTGAAAAACAGTCCGAATCCGCCACAAAACAGATCGAAGAGGCGGTATATGAAAAACAGGTTGTAACAAAAAATGCGGCAATGGATGAACTGATAAAAATTACAGGCCGCTTCCAGCAGGCATTCAGGGACAAAGAGCCCGAAATCCCGGAGGAGGAGAGGATCAGGCTTGCGGACCTCTTTCTTTTCAACAATTTAAAGGGATAAAATTAGTTCTTGAAAAATTGGGGGAGGATTGGTCCCCTGTAATAAAATGTATCCCGATCAGACAAATTGCCTCCTGTGTTCCGCCACGGCAGAAAACCGGATGCCATCCTGATGTATAATAAAAAAAATTAGACGGTGCCCGAAATGTTTACCAGTGTTGAAGAGACGATTGAAGAACTTGAAAAACAGAAATACATAGCCTCAAGGGAGATAGCCACAACAGTTTACCTTGCCCTGCGCCTTGAAAAACCGGTACTGGTCGAAGGTCCTGCCGGTGTCGGCAAGACCGAGCTTGCCAAGTGCATAGCCTCTGCCCTGAACATTGAACTGATCCGCATGCAGTGTTACGAGGGGCTCGACGAGGCGAAAGCCCTTTACGAATGGGAATACGCAAAGCAGCTGCTCTATACCCAGATATTAAAAGATAAGCTCTCAGAAATCATGGGCACAGAGGATACCCTCAAGGGAGCAGTAAATAAACTCTCATCTGCCGAGGATGTCTTCTTCTCTGACAAGTTCCTCATCCCCAGGCCCATACTGAAATCGATTACCAAACAGCAGCGCACAGTCCTGCTCATAGATGAGATAGACAAGTCAGACTCCGAGTTCGAGGCATTCCTTCTTGAGGTACTCTCTGACTTTCAGGTAACCATCCCCGAGATAGGCACATTCACAACCGAGGTGAAGCCTTTTGTCATACTTACATCCAACAGCGCACGAGAGATGTCGGACGCGCTCAAGAGAAGGTGCCTGCACCTCTACATCGATTATCCAACGCTTGAACTGGAGGAGAAGATCGTATCGCTCAAGGTGCCTGAAAGCGGCGAAAGGCTGATCCGCCAGGTTGTGGAAACCGTTCACCGTATCCGCGACCTTCAGCTCAAAAAAGAACCGAGCATAAGCGAAACCCTGGACTGGACAAAGGCCCTTGTGCTTCTCGGCTACCAGGACCTTGAACCGAAGATTGCGGCCGAGACCCTGAACTTCATACTCAAGTATGAAAAAGACATCGAAATGGCAATGAAAGAGAGCAAGAACATATTCAAGAATTAATTCTCAAGACCGGGGCAGACGCAGCCCCCCATCCCCGAGGGGGCATTGAAAATATAAAAATAGTTCATTCCGGAACATTGGGAAAGTTAAAAATAACAGGTTATACTTATCAATGAAGCACTAATCCGCATGTGCCCCCTTTGGGTTAGGGGGCCTTGAGACCGGAAGGATTAAATAAAACTATGAATAAAACAGGAACATACATAACATCCAAAATCTTTGAATTCATCGAGGTAC
>CAYTSF010000247.1:0-2787 GCA_964440335.1 uncultured Leptospirales bacterium | reverse complement strand
AAGGGTATATATTTTATACCGCTAAAGAATTTCCACTAACAGCGGGACAATTTCGGCCATGTTGGACTGGGGAATAATAATCAGGTGGCGGTACTTCCCGCCGCTCTTCTCTACGATGTCTTTAAACAGGGCGTTGTATATGAAGTTGCTGTTCTCCATCGCGCTTCTGGAGTACCCGCCGAAATAGATCCCTGAGCGGATCTCCCTGACCATGCCCTGGATTGAGCCCGACAGGGGGATGTTGCTGAAGCTCTCGCCGTCTGAATCGATCACCCACCTGTAGGCCGTGTTGTTTTCGCGCAGCTGGAAAATTACTATTGCCTCATCATCTTTCAGCAGGTCGCCTGCGTCCTGTATCTCCGCCGGTTCCTGCGTGACCAGCATGTACCCGGCTGAACTTTTTTCGGCATTTTTGCGCGCATCCTGTATTTTTGAATCCAGCACCCTGATCTTGTCCAGCAGCCGCTCCTTCTCCTCTTCGTTGAATTTCAGGCCTGTCATGTCGCTGCGCATGTACTGTCGAAGCAGGTAGTCCCTGTACTCCTGGAGCTTTTCAATTTTTTCCCTGAAGCTGTCAGCGAGGAGGGATTCCGGGTTCATCCTGCGCTTTGTTATAAGGCTTAAAAGCTTCCGGGCACGGAGCTTTTCGGATATGCGCAGGGCCTCTTCGTCCCGGCCGTCCAGCACAAGCAGGTCTATGTAGCGCTCGTAGCTCGATGTCAGCATGCCGTAGTAATAGTCAAGCTCCCCTCCGCCGGTAAACGAATTCATCAGTACCGAAAAGTTCTCCAGGGATATCTTCAGGTGGTCAATGCTCCTTTCCCCGTCATACTCGCCGCTGTGCGAAAGCGCGTCAATGGTGAAGGCAAGCCTGTTCTCCACAACGGCCAGCAGCACTTTATCTCCGCATTCAGCCGCATGTTCAGCTGACTTCATGAGGCATTCAAAGGCCAGTTCGCGGCCTTTCTCTTTTTTTTCTGCAGCGGTGGCTGTAATGAGCCATATCCTCGCAAGGGACTTGTTCGAACCGGCCTCCTCTGCTGCATCAACCGCCTGGTCGAAAAACGAATCGACCTCCTCCTGCCTGAATGCCCCCGAAAGGTTCATGTACTCAAGCTTCGCCACTGTATACGACGAGTAGAGCTCCCTCCACTCATTTTCATCAGGGACATCGTTGTCCGCGCCGAAGATCGCCTCGACCTTCTGCAGCGAAGCGAGCGCCTTACCAAAATCTTTCTTCCTGGTGTAAAGCTCTGTGTTCATAACAAGGCATATGACCGACTGCTTCCTGAGGTCGTAGTCCCGGTACGATGCGTAAATGGCAGCCGCGCTTTCATTGTACTCAAGGGCTTCATCGAAGCGCCCCATGGAGCGGCTCAGCACTGATGAAAAGCTGTAAAGGTCCGCGAGAAAAATCCGCGCGTAATCAACAGTTTTCCGGGGCTGCTGTCTGTCGCCTATAATCAGGGAACACTGGTCCATTGAGCTCTTCACGTCGCGTACCGCGTCTCCGGGGCGGTTCCTCTCAGCAGAGATTACTCCGCGCGTATAATAGTATGTCATCCTGTCTTCAGGGAAAACCAGCGCGGCCATGTTGACGCATTTTAAAATGGTCTCTGCGTATTCAGGCTGGGAGTCCGCCGCGAATTTACGCGCTGCTGATATGAGAGCGACATTCTCCTCTGCGTTCACCGAGGCTACGGTGAAGTCCTCCCTGCTTATTTTCTTCAGCATCTTTTTCTCGGCTGATGTGAGTGAGTTGAGGCTGAATGGATTTGAGCATGCTGCTGCAAGAAGCATGACACATATGATTGTCATCAATACGGTTTTCATGGCCCGCGACCTTTACCTTCTGTAAAAGAAAAAATACAACCCGGCAGCGGTTGCTGTAAGTACCGGGACTGATATGATAAAAAACCATTTCCAGAAATCGCTCCTGGCCTCCTTGAGACGGTCCGTGAGCTTCTGGTCAAATTCGCTCAGCGTGGGCTTCGAGCTGAGCTCAACGTACTCAGCGCCAACAAGGTTCGCCACGTTCGCAGCGTCAGTCTTTTCGCCTATGCCGGTGACAAAGACCTTCCATCCGCCATCGAGCACTTCCTTCTTTGATTCGGTGAAGAAACGGTGCTGTAGTCCCTCCTTGTAGGGGCTGAATGGCGGGGGATCGTTTATACCGTCAGTGAGAAAAAATATTATTTTCTTCTTCTTCGGGTCGCAGTTCTGCTGAATGAAAAGCCGCATGTTCTCCACCGCGTTCGTCAGGTCAGTGTACCAGCCCACGGGATTGATCTCTGCCAGGCTCGCGTCTATGTCGGCATCCGGGGAGCTGCCTTTGAGGGTCCTGATCACATGGAAGAGACCGTCAAAGGAAAAAAGATAAACCGTGTCATCCTCTTTTGCCACTTTCCTGAAGATCGACTTTTTAACATACTCCTTGATGGCCGGCAGGTTATCTGTTATGCTGCCGCTCTGGTCCAGCACGACAATGATGTCTGCCGAATCCGATGCGAACAGCGGCACCGCAGTCATGAACATGAATATTAAGGATAAAATAAAGCGTTTCATATAGCCTCCGTTATTATGTGAGAGGTAAAAAAGCAGATAAAAGGCATTAATGGTAATTAAGGCCGGATGAAATATTTTTTAGCAAGCTAAAAATTTTTGTCGAATAACATTCCCGCAGAGTTGTGCATGACAATCCTGCGCGCCAGGACTTTAAAAATGATTTGCATTATTGACAATCCATGCATAATATATCAGTAAATTCACCGGCCAGTTAAAAGGATA
>CAYTSF010000246.1:0-2846 GCA_964440335.1 uncultured Leptospirales bacterium | reverse complement strand
TCGATTCATTTACGATGAGTTTTTTGAAAGTTTCCCTGTCATAATTATTTTATTGATGAGATGTTACTGATTATTCTGCCATTGCCTGTAATTCAGGATGGAAAAAATCACGCAGAATAATTATCTTACATTAACCGTCAGAGACTTCAGCCATTTATGGCATGCATAATATTTATGACAGCGATATCCAGAGAAAACATTGAGAAAATGAAAAACGATATACGAAAAAAATTCTTCAAGCCTGAGCAGATGCTTGAAATGATAGACTTCCTCCCTGACCCGACCTTTGTCATCGATACTGAAGGCCGTGTGATTATATGGAACCATGCCATAGAGGAACTCACGGGCATAGATGCAGATGACATGACCGGCAGGGGGGACTTCGAATACTCCATCCCCTTTTACAAGGCACGGCGCCCAATACTTGCCGACCTTGTACTGCACCCGGAAATGGATATCGAAAACAAATACCCCTCTTTCGTGAAGAAAAACGATACTTACTCCGGAGAGGTATTCGTGCCCGGCATAAGGGAGGGCGGCGCATACCTATGGGGCATTGCCAAGCCCCTTTATGACGACAGGGGAAACATAATCGGCGCCATTGAATCGATCCGCGACATAAGCGAACACAAGGAGGCGGAGGCACTCATTGCCCGCCAGAAAGAGGAACTCATAGCGACCAATGAACAGCTGAAGTTCTCGGAGGAGAAATTTCTCAAGGCATTCAAGAGCAGCCCCATGGTCGTTTCAATATCAACTGTTGCAGAAGGACGTTATGTCGATGTGAGCGACAGCTTTTATGAAAACACCGGTTATACGAAGGAGGAGGTAATCGGGCACACCGCCTTTGATATCAACATATGGGCCGACCTTTCTGACCGTGAGAGGATACTGAAAGAGATGAAGGAGAAGGGACGCGTCCGCGACATGGTGATAAACTTCAGGCAGAAAGACGGCGGAATCCGCACGAAACTTTTCTCTTCAGACATCATCATGCTTAACGGCGTGCCTCACCTGCTGGCCATCAACGGCGACATCACCGAGATCAAGGCCGCGGAGGAGACCATACGCAGGCAGAAATCCGAACTTGAAAACGTCAACGATGAACTGAAACGGACCATAGAGGCAATGGAGAAGGCACACAGCGACCTGCTCATGACGCAGAAGGAACTCCTTGAATCGAACGAAAAGCTCAGGTTCTCCGAGGAAAAGTTCTCGAAGACAGTACACCTGGGGCCTGTAATAATTACACTCTCAAAGATATCTGACGGAACATACGTCGATGTGAGCGATTATTTTCTGAAGCTCACAGGTTACACGCGCGAGGAGGTCATCGGGCATTCATCAATAGAGCTTGGCATCTGGGCTGACCCGGCTGACAGGGAGCGCATGGTGGAGATGCTCAGGAATGACGGAGTAGTGCGCGAGGCGGAATTCAACTTCCGCTCGCGTCACGGCAATCATTATGTTATGCGATACTCCGCGGAGATTATTACCATTGCAGACATACCCCACCTTGTGAGCATAGCCATTGACATCACCGAGCGCAAGAAGGCCCAGGAGGAGAAGGAGAAACTCGAGCAGCAGTTTCTGCAGTCCCAGAAGATGGAGACCGTTGGCAGGCTTGCAGGCGGGATAGCCCATGATTTCAACAACCTTTTGACTGCAATCATGGGCAACACGGAAATCTCCCTGATGAAGATGGAGAAGGAGAATCCCCTTTACAACAGGCTGCAGATAATTAAAAGGGCCTCGGAAAGCGCGGCAGACCTGACCAGGCGCATCCTTGCCTTCTCGCGCAAACAGATTCTTGACCCATCCCCCATTGACCTTAACGAGATGATTGAACACATGGACAAGATGCTCGTAAGGCTGATTGGAGAGGACGTCTACCTCATCACCACATCGAAGGCCGAAAAGCCCGTAATCAAGGCTGACCCCGGACAGGTTGAACAGATAATCGTCAACCTGGCGGTCAATGCCCGCGACGCCATGCCCGATGGTGGGGCCATAACCATCGAGACTGTCAATACCATACTCGATTCCGGCTACTGCCGCACCCATGCATACGTCGTGCCCGGAGAATACGTCATGCTCTCCATAAGCGATACGGGCACAGGCATGTCACGCGAGGTAAAGGACCACCTCTTTGAGCCATTTTACACAACCAAGCCCAAGGGACGCGGCACGGGCCTGGGCCTGTCCATGGTCTATGGAGCAGTGAAGCAGAGCAACGGCACAATCGAGGTCTACTCCGAAGAGGGGAAGGGGACCAGTTTCAAGATATACTTCCCTGTTTATAAGGGTGAAGTACATGCCGCGGCAGAGGTTAGGACTGAACATGAACTGCCTGCGGGCAATGAGACCGTGCTGCTGGTAGAGGACAACATACTTGTCCTGGACTTTGCCTCTGGCATACTTGAACAGGCCGGGTTCAGGGTCTTGGAATCCGCCAGCGCAGAGACCGCCCTTACAAAGGAGAAGTCATTCACCGGACCCATAGATATACTTATAACAGATGTTGTACTTCCAGGCATGAACGGCAAGGCGCTGGCTGAATACCTGTCAGCAAAAAGGCCGGGGCTAAAGGTGCTATTCACTTCCGGTTATACCGAGAACTTCATTGCGCACCAGGGGGTACTTGATGACGGCATCAACTTTATAGGCAAACCCTACTCAGCGCATTCACTGCTGCGAAAAGTAAGGGAGATTCTGGACCGCAGGTAGATTTATTCGATTCGAAGTGTTTATGAAAGCAGGTATGGGCAGGGATTTCAACCTGCCCATGAAATACTGAAGGTTTATTTAACCTCATTGTACAGCGCGTTTATCTCATCTTCTGTAAG
>CAYTSF010000245.1:0-2846 GCA_964440335.1 uncultured Leptospirales bacterium | reverse complement strand
AACTCGGAGTTTAACGCAAGCAGGGGGTTTCTCACGTCTGCAATCCAGCAGCTCTTCACTGGTGAGTTTACGGTCGATAAGATTATGTTTTTTTCAGGCGGGCAGATGGAACCCGCGGCCATGTTTTTCCTGAGCAACGGAGTGCTTGTTGTTAAATCGATGATATTCACAGAGAAGGTATCATCTGTCTGTTTCAGGTATGAATTCCAGAAAGAGGGGAAGTTTCTTAAAATATACTTTGATGATGACACCAGGGCCATGTTTAAGGATTTCGGCGATGCTGAATCGGAAAACAGCTCTGTCTTTAAAACTGATGTGAAAGAGAAAAGCATAACCTACCAGGTAAAAAACGGCAGGTTCAGTTTTTTCAACTGGGTATTTGCTGAGAGCGTTTCGAAATAACTGCCGGGCTGGCGCGTAGTTTTTACATTGATTTCTTGACAGGAGATGTGCCTGGAGTTGAAGTAGCTGTAGTATCCTTTCCGCACCCATGATGCGGGAAGGATAAGTTTAACAGCAGAGGTCCAATATGAGTTTTGTAATACTTCTTTTTATTGTCGTCATGCTTTATGTCTGCCTTAAAAAATACAGCAATCTGTTTTCTGTGGTTGGCGTAATATCAGGTTTGCTTGCAGCCACAACTGTCTTTTTTGTTTATGGATTCGGGAAACTTCAGGCGGGCCCTACTTTCATTGTGGTCAATACCGAGATAAATTCCTTCATGTTCTGGCACTTCTGCGCTGCATGGTACATTGCTGACCTTTTCTGCGCATACAGGGCAATAAGGCTCTACAGGGAATACGTGAAGGTCAACGCTCAGTAGGATCAGACTATTGTCACCGGTACCGGTATAAAAGTCAGTACCAGTATCAGCATACATATCCATCCGGTAACCTTCTCTGCCGGGGAGAGTTCCCCGGCGTCACCATGAATTTCAGGGTGGCCCACCATCACCACAAAGAGTATTATGATCACCCACACTATCCATCCGGGCCAGTAGAAACTCAGCGCGGCAAGCGCGGCAAGGAAAATCCATCCGGCGTAGCGCTGCCTGTTTCCTATTAACGCGTGGAGTATGTGGCCGCCGTCAAGCTGTCCCACCGGCATGAGGTTAAGGCTGGTCAGGAGGAACCCTATCCATCCGGCAAATGCAACCGGGTGAAGGAACAGGTCGCTTCCTGCGGCAATGTTTCCATGGAAAAGCCGGATAAGCCCCCTGAAGAGAAACGAATCCCCGAACATGAGATAACTCCCAGGTTCAGCGGGAATTACGGGCCTGACTGTAGACATGTAGATGCCGGCAGATACTGCTGCGAGGCTGACGATGAATCCGGGCAGGGGGCCCATCGCCCCAATGTAAAAGAGTGCGCGCCTGCCTGGAATGGGTGTGCGTGTTTTGATGACTGCGCCAAGTGTGCCGATCAGCGAAGGGAATGGTATGAAGTACGGCAGGGTGGCGTTGACTCCGAAACTCCTTGCCGCGAAATAATGCCCGAATTCATGCGTTGCAAGGATGAGCATGAGAGTGCATGAATATGGCAGGCCGCTGATGAAGGTTTCAATTAATGTTCCGCCCTGGTTTGACTGCGCGAGGGAAGTGGTGATAAATGTAATAATGAAGAGCAGTATGTTGATCCATACCCTGCGGGGTTTTGTGTAGTCAGTCTCAGAGGGGGATTCGATCCTGCGAGCGCCGGGCGCTGCGCCGTAGTTCAGCCGGTGCGCCCAGGTTTTAAAAAATTCAGCCAGCCTCATTTTTTTCATCAGGATTATTCCATGCTGCTTAGGAAGTTATCGTAGAGCTTTATTTTTTTTTCGATGTATGTCTCGGAGTAGTCGTTGAGGCGGCATGAGGGTTCTTTAAGTGCCGCCCTGTATATGTTTACGACCTGTTCAGCATTTGTCCTGACAGCGAGGCGTTTCTTGTGGAGCATGGTGACGCTTGTTATGTAGAGTTTTCCCCGGTAGATCGATGTGAACTTGCGGCCGTCCGGTGAAAAGTAGACCTCTTCGCCTTCGAGGCCGGTGTCGTAGCGTTTCAGGTCAGAGGTGTTAAAGAGGACTATCATCTGGTTGTCCAGGCATGAGATCATCCCGGCCTGTACCGAAAAATTTATGTCAGGATTAATTGTCCCCTTGAGGAGAACGGATTTTCTGCCCTTTTCCGTGTCATAAACGTTTACGCTGTAATCCCCTGCGCCGCCGCCGCAGTAAACGAACCTGGTGTTGTCAATCCACCACAAGTCGGATGATGATGATATCCCTGAAATATCGGTGGATGATGAGCCCGAGAGAAGCATTGCATCGTAGGAACCTCCCCCTCCAGAAATGAAGAGGCGCTTCTTCATGTCCGGTGATATAAACGCCAGTACCGGGTTGCCGTTGCTTTTAATCCCCCTGTATTTTTCCGCAGGGATGAACAGGTCCTTCTCATCGCCTGATGAGTTAAACCTGCACAGCCCGCTGCTGCCCTGGACAAGAATTGAGTCGCTGCCAGGGATCAGCGTAAAGTCCTGGAAATAATAGGGGGATTGCCTTTTAACGGCTGTTTTATTGCGAATGTCGACGAAATAGATGAATGCCTCGGGGCCTTCCCCGCCGTATCCCAGTGTTTTGGCTATGAGCGTGTCGCGTGTGCCGTTAAGCATGGACGAGGTCACGGTGCCGTCAAAGCGGGCGATCTCGGTCCTGCTCCCCTTGTCCATGTTGAATACTTCGACTATGTTGAGCTCGCTGTATTCCCTGATGCAGATGACCTCGTTGTTGTTCATCCATTCAGCGTATACGGCTTTCGTAATGACCTGGATCGACGATATGTCTGAATAGATCCTGTCCTTTGCCCCGGT
>CAYTSF010000244.1:0-2905 GCA_964440335.1 uncultured Leptospirales bacterium | reverse complement strand
CAGGGATGCGGAACCCGCCGCCGATCTGTATAAGCTCTCCCCTGGACACGACAGCTTCCATGCCCTGCGCGAACTCCTTCAGTATGAGGAACACGCTGGACGCGTTGTTATTCACAATGAGCGCGTCCTCCGCGCCTGTGAGCGAACAGACCAGTTCCTCCGCGAACCCTCCGCGTTTGCCGCGTTTCTTTTCAGGGATGTTGAACTCCAGGTTGCAATAACCGGAAATGTTATCCTTCAGTTTAACGAATATATCCTCGCCAAGGGGGGCGCGGCCAAGGTTGGTGTGTATGACGACGCCCGTGCAGTTTATGACACGCTGGATCTTCTCTCTCTGTTTGAGCAGGCAGCTTCTGAGGATGTTGAGTTTCAGGGATGAAGCCTCAACCCCGGACCCGCTTCTGAGTTCGTTCCTGAAACTCTCGGTGCAGCTCCTGATAATTGACGTAACCGAGGTCCTGCCAATAAGCGGGATAAACGCGGCGATTTCATCATCCTGCAGCAGTTTCTCGACCTGGGGGATATTTCTGAAGTGTTCATTCATATTATGCGTACCATGTCCGGATATTGATTTAAGTTTCCATATATCATCGTGATATTTCAAGTAGAATTTTTAATTCTTCATGATCCGCTTTTATCTTTACAAACTGCCTTCATGGTTGTAAAATATATTATTGGAGGATTACGATGACAATGAAAGAACTTGGCAGGAACATTTTTATACCAATGCCCATGGCAGTCATAGGTACAGTGAAGGATGGCAGGAACAATTTCATGGCCGCAGGATGGGTGACCCGGGCCAACGCCAACCCGCCCATGATCGCCGCAGGCATAGGAAACAACCACTTCACCGCTGCACTCATAAACGAAACAAGGGCCTTCAGCGTAAACATATGCGGTTCAGAGCTCCTTTTGGCAATCGACTACTCGGGGATCGTTTCCGGTGAAAAAACCGACAAGTCCGGCCTCTTTAAAACTTTTGCGGGCAAGTCAACCGGTGTTCCGCTAATAGAAGGATCCATTGCCGCGCTTGAGTGCAGGATAGCGGAGACTGTAAAGCTTCCATCAAACACGCTGTTTATCGGTGAGATCGTAAGTGCATGGGGAGATGAACGTTTCGCAAGCGGCAACTTCCCCGACTACAAAAAGGGCAACGCGTACTTTCTTACAATGCCCGACAACAATTACTGGTCGATGGGTCAGAGCATAGGCAAAGCATGGAGTGACGGGAAAAACTACAAGTAAGATTATGCAAGTTTAACAATTCAATAAATTCACGGAAATCCCTGTTAAGATGGTGATTCATTCTATCATACATCTCTAATGCTATCAGGTATTTAGTTTAATGTGGACTATTCATCGACTCCACCGCAAACATTTATTGACTTTAAGCCTGCAAAAAAATATATATACATTAAATATTTCATTACCCGGAGATTCTATGGATATCAGGAGCAGGATCGAAAACAGCGTTAAGGAAGTCATTTCGGATGAACTCGGAAAAAGCATACACCCCGACAGGCTTCATGCTATAATTCAGAATATTACAGACAGGCTCTCCGTGGCAGTCACGCCTGACGAACTGGTGCTCCTGGGCATCAGGGAGCAGAAGGAGACGCGTAAAGAGATGGCTGTGGTATCGGTAATCGGCGAGGACTCCGTGGGGATAGTCGCGGAGGTGACGCGCGTTCTTGCGGAGAACAGCGCCAACATCGAGGGGATGAACCAGGCAATCGTCAGCGGCTACTTTGCACTCATACTGACCATAGATATTTCAGGAATGAGGGTGCCCCTTGAGGAACTGCAGAGGCTCATGGACCAGGTCGCGGACCGCAAGAACCTGAAGATATACATCCAGCACGAAAACATCTTCACCAGCATGAACAGGATATAGGTGCTGCCATGAACTTCGAAGTAAGCGAAATCCTCGAAACCATAAAGATGAACGCCCTTGAAAACCTGGACGTGCGCACAGTGACCCTGGGCCTGAACCTCTTTGACTGCACATCGGACACAATCGAAAAGACCGCAGAAAAAATCCGCGAGAAGATACTCACCCACGGTTCGCGCATAGTACAGGTTGCTGACCGCGTCGCTGGCAGGTACGGAGTGAAGATCGTCAACAAACGGGTCTCACTAACACCCCTGTCCCTTGTCTTCGGAAGGGAGCGCTCGCTGGAGGAGTACATACATGCCGCAAAGATAATCGACGAGACCGGCATGGAGATCGGCATAGACTTTATCGGCGGCTACTCGGCTCTGGTACACAAGGGGATCACTGCCGCCGAGAACGCGTTCATTGACTCCATACCCCGCGTGCTGGCCTCAACCTCGCGGCTTTGCAGTTCCGTAAACGTGGCCACGACCAAGGCCGGGATAAACATGGACGCAGTGCTCCGCATGGGGCACATCGTGAAGCAGACAGCCGAACTCACCGCAGACCGCCAGGCCATAGGCTGCGCCAAACTGGTAGTATTTGCCAACATTCCTGAAGACAACCCGTTCATGGCGGGTTCCCTCAACGGGCCGGGTGAAGGTGACTGCACTCTGAATGTGGGAGTATCGGGACCGGGAGTTGTTCACCGCGCGGTAGAGAACCTGCCGCATAACGCGGACCTGGGGATAATTGCTGACACCGTGAAGAAGACGGCGTTCAAGATCACCCGCATGGGCGAGCTCGTTGGCCGCGAAGTGGCAAGGGAACTGGGAGTTTCATTCGGCATACTGGACCTGTCGCTTGCCCCGACTCCTGCAATCGGCGACAGCGTGGCTGACATCCTTGAAGCCATGGGGCTCGAAGCATGCGGCACGCATGGAACCACGGCAGCCCTGGCGCTCCTGAACGACGCAGTGAAAAAGGGCGGCGCCTTCGCGTCATCATTTGTGGGCGGGCTTTCAGGCGCCT
>CAYTSF010000243.1:0-2916 GCA_964440335.1 uncultured Leptospirales bacterium | reverse complement strand
TCAGAAATTGGTTTTTCACAGTGACTATTGTTCGCCGCCCGCCGCAGGCGGGCGGCGAACAGATAATTATGTGTATATCCATTTTATGATTAAAGTAATATCATTCATTAAACAGGAGAGATATATGAAAAAGAAATTCACAGGCATTATCATCACACTACTTGCTGTTGCTATTCCCGCAGGTTTTGTCTGGTCATCGGGCAAGGGGTGCCAGGTTTATGGAAAGATCAAGTATGTTGACTACGGCGAGGACTACAAGGTCAAGGTCGTTGATTACGGCGAAGACATCAAGGTCAAGGTTGTGGACTATGGCGAAGACAACGTGGGCAAGTGGAAGATCGTTGACTACGGCGAAAAGTACAAGGTCAAGATTGTCGATTACGGCGAAGACTTCAAGGTAAAGTTCGTTGATTATGGAGAGGGATGTAACTGATACCATTCATTGATCGGCTGCGTGATGTAATACAAAAGCAGGGGCTGACGCCCCTTTTTGTAACCCCGTATTCTTTATGGCCCAATTTTCCAGAGGTCGTTATTATAATTGCCTGTTTTTCCAGAAACATCTGACCGGCATCTGGAATTACTCCCCGCAACAATCAAAAATTCCTGTTGTCCGGCAAAATTCTGATGCATCAGAATTTTGCCGGACAAGACACAGAGTTACTGTTACAGTTACCTGTACGGGTAAGGGAGGGTCCTCCGTCTGAAAATTATTGATAATGGTTCCCCCGCTCCCTGTAATTATTAGACATGAATAAGTGAAAGGCCTGAGTAAATTGAAAGTCATTTATCCTGTTTTCAATTTTAAATAACATCTGTAGACTTGTTTCCAAACTGGCGTTTGATACCTTCAGAAAGCCTGAAGGGGGCTTTTTTAAGGGGCTCCGCCCCTTTGACCCGGTAAAAAAAACAAGAAAGGAAACAAGTCTTGTATTTAAAATTAGCAGCAGAATATCATCTGGCCGGTGATGGTTCAGGTAACGGGATGTATGTTTAAGGGATAAAAAACTTTCATCAAGTACAAAATATTTAAAAGAGGTTTATATGAAACGCCTGATTGTAACAGTACTGTTAATGATGATGAGCACACTGCTTTCCGCTGAAGAAAAACTTACCTTGAAAGCTGTTCTCATTATATGTGATGACTATGTTTCGGCAGAGAATAATGCTATCGCAGACGGAGTAAAAAGAGACAAGGCCATTGTGGAAAAATTCCTGGCAAGGATCGAGGAAAGAAAAATTGTAAATGTTGAAACAACGCTGCTTGAAGGGAAAATGGCAACAACCGGTAATGTCCGGAAAACCCTGTCGTCTCTAAAGGTGGGTAAAAACGATATCCTTTTTGTATACTTTTCAGGTCATGGGGGAATGGAGAATAACAAGACCTTCCTGTTCTTCTGTGATGATGAAAGCATGGGACGTGATGAACTGGAAAAAATTGTAAGCTCAAAAAACGCCAGGCTCACTTTCCTTATCTCTGATGCGTGCAGTTCGTCCATAGATTCGGTAATGGCCCCTAAGTCACTGAACAAGAAATTTACGAAGGGCCTGAAGGATGACTCATTTGACCCTGTCTTCAGGGAGCTTTTTTATTCATATACCGGGCTGCTTCACGTGACCGCTGCAAAAGAGGGACAGTACGCTACAGGGACTGACAATGGCGGGCTCTTCACAATAGCCCTTATAAATGAATGTCTCATGTATCCAAAAAGCGGGGACTGGCAGCAGATCATAAAAGAGGCATCGGAAAGCACAAACCAGAAATTCAAAAAGATATCACAGTATTCAAAGGGTGATGAAAAGGACAGTCAGGACTCTCAGAATCCGCAGGTCTACAAATACCCTGTATACAAAGGTAAAGATTCAACAATCAAAATAGACAACAAGGACACAACCCCAGGAGACGAGAAGGAGTCAGCTGTCGCGGATACATCAAAGCGAACAATTATAATAATAAACGAAGCGGATTTCGCAGTGTCATTCTTCCTGGACAGGAACGTCAAGGGCAAAAAATGGTCAGTGGATAACCTGAAAAAATACACGCTGAAGCCCGGTAAGGATATTTCATTTGATGAAAAAGGCTCCCTTACGGTTTACTACAATTTCCTTCAGAACGGTAAAAAGGGGGATTCAATCAAGAATGAAGAGGAGACTGACGCGGTTGAGCTTGAAAAAGGTGAATATATCTTTGATTATGACAAGTCCGAAAAATCCCTGGAAATATACTCCGGTGATGAAGGTGAGGACGACAGAGATGTTCAAGCTGATGACGACAGGGACGACAAAATAAATAATCAGGATGATGACAACGACGAAGATGATTCCGATATGGCTGATTAAATTTTTAACAACGCGCTGCCATGAGTGATTTTTTCTGTTGTATTGAACCTTGTGGTGGTACCCATAAGGCCGATTGTTCTTATTAAATACCACTGAAATTTCCTTAAAAAACAAGGGGTTGACGCCCCTTGTTTTGAAAGACTTACATGTTCTTTATGGCTCAAACTTCCAGAGATCGTTTAAATAGTATGTGCTTCCCGGCCATAATGTGCCGCTATTTTACCATGTAAAAAAGAATCCCCACGTACTCCTTTAAAGCCCTGTACACATTATCCATTTCACCTGTTTTAGGCAGGAAACTCGTAAAGTTATAACCGCTGCTGTCTATCTTGTAATCTGTAGGTGCAGGAACGCAGTCTACCCCCTCCCTGCCGAATGAGTAGAGGGCACGCTTCATGTGGTATGCCGATGTAACCAGGATCACCCTGCGGGTCTTAAACTTCTCCTTAACATAAACCGCATTCTCACGCGTTGTGCGGCTCAACCCCTCGCCGTATATGACCATCCCGGCCGGGGCATACCTCCGCGCTATCCTGCACGCGATATCCGCCTCTGCCTCCTTCTGGTCTGCATAAA
>CAYTSF010000242.1:0-2955 GCA_964440335.1 uncultured Leptospirales bacterium | reverse complement strand
ATTATAAAAAAATACGAAGCCTCGGCCGATGAGCTTCTGGTTGACCGGGCTCAGCTGCTGAATCTTACAGCACCTGAAATGACAGTACTTGTGGGGGGCATGCGAGTCATGAACGCCAACTTTGAGCAGGCACAGCACGGAGTTTTTACGAAAAAGCCCGGAGAGCTGAGCAATGATTTTTTCGTGAACCTGCTCGACATGAACACTGTGTGGCAGCCAGCCGCGAAAGATGAAGGCATATTCGAGGGCCGGGACCGCAAGACAGGCGAACCCAGGTGGACCGCCACTCGCGTGGACCTTCTCTTCGGCTCAAACTCACAGCTCAGGGCGATTGCAGAGGTCTATGCTTGTGAAGACTCTCCGGAAAAGTTCGTAAATGATTTTGTCAAGGCATGGTGCAAGGTTATGAATGCAGATCGCTTTGACATTGCCTGAACAAAGTATAAATATCCCCAGGTTTTACAATGGGCATTCTTGACACATAAACAGGGCGTTTTAAAACAAAACGCCCTGTTTGTTCTATCGGCGGTTTTAGTATCGGGTGTACCCCGGATCATTCACATATTATATGGGCACAGGTGATACATCCAGGTTACGCGACATACTGTGATTCCACGTGGAAGATGGTGCCCCTGGTTTATTGATATTTCCATACAGGGCGCTGATGAATGGCATGGTTTCCTTTCAGGAAAGAGGTTTTTACTATAAGATGGTAAAAATTATCCGTAACAATATTATCGGGGCTTTACTAATAAAGCTGTGCCCGGTTTTCAGCAGCACAACCTGCGCCAGCACGCGGCATAAAAGCTACAGGCTTAACCTGATAAAACAGATAAAGCAGAGATAAAACATCACGGGGGAATCGATGAGGATTCAGCATAAACTTTCAGCAATCATATTGCTCGCAGTATCAGTATTATTTACCGCATGCGGCGGAGATGACGGAAAACCTGTTGCGCTAAAGGGGATAACTCTCAGGCCTGCACTGACCATCATGCCCGGAAGGACGTCGCAGCTCAACGTGAAGTTCAATCCCGATAATGCAACGAACAAGTCTGTAACATGGACAATCTCGGATTCAAAAATCGCCACGGTTTCATCAACGGGACTTGTAACAGGCATAAAAGATGGCCAGGCAACCATAACTGTCACATCCCTTGACGGGAACTTCACAGCTTCATGTTCGGTACTGGTTTCTTCAAAGGAGGTTCCGGCTGCAAGGGTCGGCCTTGGCTCTTCGTCGGGCGCGGTCAATGAAAGCGTCAAGGGGTCGCTTGGCAACAAGTTCGTCCGTTAAAATCCCCCTGAACGAATGTCAGCCATGATACCTGCTTTTGTAATGGAGGCTGTAAAGTTACGGCACTACGATTTTTGTATTGTTGCATAAATGATACATGGTGTGTGTAATTTTCATGCCATATGCTGCCGGGCTGCATATCTTTTTTGTTTTTTTAAAAATAACTCTTGATTAAATCAGCCATAATTTTTTGATTATTTTTTATTGAATCCGGCACGATTATTGCATTATATAAGATGATGTTTTCTGCATACATGAATTTTAAGTAGTTTCATTCCATGATTTATGCGGGCCGGGAACAGGGTAGAGCAATTAATAATTTCAAGGAGCAGTACAGTGGTATTAAAAAAGTCAGAGATAAAAAAAGCAGAGGGCAAGCTTGGTATCCTTATTCCAGGCCTGGGTGCAGTGAGCACTACATTCATTGCAGGAGTTATGCTGGTAAGAAAGGGGCAGAGCAAGCCCGTGGGATCATTAACGCAGATGGGCAGGCTCAAGGTCGGTACAGGCGCAGCCGCGAAAGAGATGAATATAAAGGATTTTGTTCCACTTGCAGACCTGAAAGACATGGAGTTCGGAGGATGGGACATCTTCGAGGACACAGTATATGAATCGGCCATGAATGCCGAGGTCCTCACAAAGGACGACCTGAACAAGGTCAAAGACGAAATGTCAAAGATCAAACCGTGGAAAGCAGTTTTTAACAAGAAGTATGTGAAGAACCTTGACGGAAAAAATGTCAAGACCGGTGCGTCTCACTGGGAACTGGTGGAGCAGGTCAAGGCTGATATAGAGAATTTTAAAAAAGAGAAGAACGTCTCCAGGATGGTAATGATCTGGTGCGCCAGTACGGAGATTTACCAGGAGATGATACCTGGAGTTCATGATACGCTGGCGAACTTTGAAAAGGCCCTGAAAGAGAACCATCCCGCCATCGCGCCGAGCATGATCTACTGCTACGCCGCACTGGATATGGGAATCCCCTACGCCAACGGCGCGCCGAACCTCTGCAACGATATACCCGCGTTCTGGGAACTGGCAGAGAAGAGGAACGTACCCATGGGGGGCAAGGACTTCAAGAGCGGCCAGACCTTCATGAAAACGCTCCTTGCTCCGGGATTCAAGTCAAGGATGCTTGGAGTACAGGGCTGGTATTCAACCAACATACTGGGCAACAGGGACGGCGAGGTACTGGACGATCCTGATTCATTCAAGTCAAAAGAGGTGAGCAAACTTTCTGTCCTGGAGCAGATATTTGAGCCGAAAGTCTATCCTGACCTTTACGAGGACTTCTACCACAAGGTAACTATAAATTACTACCCTCCGCGCGGTGACAACAAGGAGGGATGGGATAACATAGACATTTTCGGATGGCTGAACTATCCCATGCAGATCAAGGTAAACTTCCTCTGCCGCGATTCAATACTCGCAGCGCCCATAGTCCTTGACCTTGTGATCTTCTTTGACCTGGCGCAGAGGGCCGGCATGAGCGGCAACCAGGAATGGCTCTCGTTCTACTGGAAGAGCCCAATGCACCCGCAGGGTATTGAGCCTGAGCATGACCTCTTTGTACAGATCATGCGCCTGAAGAACACGCTGCGCTGGCTCATGGACGAGACACCGCTGCACAACTTCGGTGAAGAATCCTATAACTGATA
>CAYTSF010000241.1:0-2992 GCA_964440335.1 uncultured Leptospirales bacterium | reverse complement strand
AAGAACTGGCTGCCGTTTGTCCTTGGGCCCGCGTTTGCCATGGAAAGGATCCCGGGCCTTGAGTGCCTGAGTTCGGGCTTGAATTCGTCCTCGAACCTGTAGCCGGGACCGCCTGTGCCTGAACCAAGCGGGCATCCCCCCTGGATCATGAAATCAGCTATTACCCTGTGGAACTTGAGCCCGTTGTAAAACCCCCTCTTTGCCAGGTTTGCGAAGCTTGCCACTGTAACAGGCGCCTTGTCGTCATAAAGGTCAAGCCTTATGGTGCCTTTTGATGTTGCTATAATTGCTCTGAGCATTATCTACCTTCCGGAATTATTTTGATTCAGTCTATTTCAGAGCCGTATTTTTGTCAATTTTAACTCTATTCAAAAAAAGAAAGTCATTTAAGGCATATTTTTGCCGTAAAATAAAAAAATCATTGAAAAAATGAATAATAAAACAAATTCTTACTAAAAATAACATTTATATGGTGATGTTTACCGGCATATAAACCTGTCATTTTATGAAGCATGATTACCGGAACAATAACATGTGCTATGATCTTTCAACGGCACAGTTAATAGAATATAAAATACTACCGGAGGCAGTACGTGAAAAAAAACCTGTTATTTCAAACTCTGATCCTTGCTTTTATCTTTACCCTGTCGCTTGCCACAGGAATATTCTCAGAGGAAAAAAAATCCGGGGACAAGGTCCTCATGATGGCAACAACAACAAGCACAAATGATACAGGCCTGCTTGATTACCTTAAACCTGAATTCCAGAAGGACACGGGAATTGAACTCCGCTGGATATCAGAGGGCACAGGCAAGGCGCTTCAAAATGGAAGAGACTGTAATGTTGACGTACTTCTTGTTCATGATCCTGATGCGGAGAAGAAATTCATGGATGAAGGTTACGGTCAGAACAGGACACAGATCATGTATAATGATTTTGTCATCATAGGCCCGAAAGAGGATCCTGCCGGAATTAAAGGAAAGGACGCAAAAAAAGCCATGAAAATCATAAGTGATAAAAAGGCCTCTTTCGCAAGCCGCGGAGACAAGTCAGGTACACACATGCTTGAACAGAGACTCTGGAAAGATGCGATAAAATCCGTGCCCGAAAAAGAAGCATGGTACCTGTCAACAGGCCAGGGCATGCTGGCTACAATAAAGGTCGCGTCTGAAAAGAACGGCTATACTATCGCTGACCGCGGAACATTCATCAAGTACGAAGCATCACTCAAGGGTAAACCCGGACTTGTGATCCTCGTGGAAGGGGACAAGGCCCTCTTTAACCAGTACAGCGTTATAGAAGTGAACCCTAAAAAGTGCGACAAGGTTAAAAACGGGCTTGCAAAGGAATTCATAAAATGGCTTAAATCAAAGAGGGCGCAGAAACTCATAGCGGATTTCAGGCTCGAAGGCAAACAGCTTTTTACACCTAACGCTAAATAATTATTTACAGCAATCCGGCATTGGGTTGCATATAGAATGAGCCTGTATAAAATGTACAGGCTCATTTGTTCGGGTCTGTTTAGACATACATAGCCTGCCCTATCAGGGGCGCCTCTTTGCCTGTGCCGGGTTTATAAAAGGAACACTGCATGAGGGGCTGTTCGCGCAGAGGTGGATTTGAATGGATTACTTGTACGAAGGGTTTATCAATGCTTTTGTGCTCCTGTTCCAGGGACACGAAGAAACATGGGATGCCATAAACACTACAGTGAAGGTTTCGTCATTGTCGATTTTATTCAGCCTGCTCGCGGGTCTTCCCCTGGGGTTCGTAATGGGCCACTATGAGTTTGCGGGCAGGAAATATTTAAGAGCTGTGGTGGACACGCTCATGGCCCTCCCCACGGTTGTTGTGGGACTTCTTGTCTACGCGTTCATTACACGCAAGGGGCCATTTGGTGACATGGGCCTGCTGTTCAATATATCCGGAATAGTCGTGGGCCAGTTTATACTGGTTATACCCATTGTTATCGCGCTTACCGCATCCGGAATTGAGTCGCTTGATGAAAGGCTGAAGCCAACGTTAATTACCCTCGGCGCGGGGAAAAGGCGCATACTGCTCAGTACTCTTTACGAGGCAAGGTTCGCGCTCATGACAGCCGGAGTTACAGCCTACGGACGCGCTATCTCGGAGGTGGGAGTCTCCATGATGGTTGGCGGTAATATCAAGTGGCACACAAGAACAATAACTACAGCCATTACCCTTGAGACAGGCAAGGGGGAATTCGCCATGGGCATTGCCCTGGGTATAGTGCTGCTCCTCATAGGATTTACTGTCAACTGGGGACTGATCTTTTTCAGGAAAAGGGCTTAGCGGGCATGAACGGGAATATTTATGAACTGAAAAATATTGAACACGGGTACGGCCGCTTCAGGCTTGTTGTTCCCGAACTGAAAATTCCGAAAGGCTCATCGCTTGGATTATCCGGGCCTAACGGCAGCGGCAAGAGCACGCTCATGCGCATTCTTGCCAGGCTCGAAGAACCGCTTTCCGGAGAACTGGTCTTTTCTCCTAACGGGAGGAGCCATCATTCAGTGACAATGCTGCAGCAGGACTCGTTTCTTCTGAAACGCAGCGTATATGATAATGTCGCCTATGGTCTCAGGGCAAGGGGCGACAGGCATGACCTTAAAGTGAGGGCTGCGGCTGCGCTTGAGATGGTCAACCTTGACCCCGGGAAGTTCATGCACCGCAAGTGGCACCAGCTTTCCGGCGGAGAGGCCCAGAGGGTCGCGCTTGCGGCAAGGATCATACTGAGGCCCGAGGTGCTGCTCCTTGATGAGCCCGTGGCGAATGTTGACGAGGAGAGTTCACGCGTTATAAGCGAGGCAATAAGGAGGCTCAAGTCAGAGCATGACGCCACGATCATTGTTTCGAGCCATGACCTTACATGGCTGAGCAGCGTTACGGAGAATATCCTCAAACTGAGCGGCGGGAAAATACTTGGTTCGGGCAACACGAATATAATCAACGGGCCATGGACCAGGGGAAA
>CAYTSF010000240.1:0-3001 GCA_964440335.1 uncultured Leptospirales bacterium | reverse complement strand
CCTGTGCTGTCTCAGGATTGAACTCAAGGCAGCCCGCGGCATAAAACTCGACTATTGCCAGGTCACCATTGACCTCTACGATTTTTATCTGGTCTGGAGTGTTGTACACTGTCTGGTTTTCCGGCCTCATCTCTTTGAATGTAGTCCTGTAGGCCTTTGACACTTCATCCCTCAGCCTGTTCAGGTCATGGTTCTTGTAGTTGCCCTTGTTGATGCTGCCGTTAAGGTACCCGGCGAACAGCCAGCCCTCAAGGTTTTTGAACCTGACAAATGCCCAGGGAGCCGTAATCTTGCTGATGGTCGAATCCTTGTCTGAATACTTTATGATGATGACCTCTTCTTTAAAAGGTACTGTGGCAAGCGCCTGGCCCGAAGTGTCGGGTGTTGCGCGCAGCACAAGGCCGGCCTGCACTGTGACGTATGTCTTAATATTCAGGCCGTTGTCGGTCTTTTGCGTCTCATTTTTTTTGCATGATGCCGCGAACATAAGCAGTACGATAACAGAAATAAGTATTTTTTTCATAAAATTCACTCCTTGAGTTTTAATTAACACTCCGGCAGGATTATTCAAAGTCAATCTTTATTGAAATCCCGTACATTAAAATTTACAAATAAATATCCTTCTGTTATTTCATTAAACTGACTCCACATACATTTTCTAAAATCCCCCTCCGGTAAAAAACTCAATCCGGTTTGACTTGAACACTTTTTGTCATTATCAATTATATATATGCTACACGAATCACCACAGGGGGAGTTTACCGAACAGTTATTCCTCCTGTTAAAGCATAGACCGCTGTTACCAGTGAAAATCTTAACTACAAGGAGATATAAATGAAAAAATACGGTGCGGAATTTACCGGCACATTCTGGCTGGTATTTGGAGGATGCGGGAGCGCTGTGATTGCAGCTGCATTTCCCGGAGTGGGAATAGGGCTGCTGGGTGTTTCACTGGCCTTCGGGCTTACTGTCCTTACAATGGCTTTCGCCATTGGCCATATTTCAGGCTGCCACCTCAATCCTGCTGTGTCTGTGGGCCTGTGGCTTGGCGGGCGTTTTGAAGCGAAGGAGCTTTTACCGTATATTGTGGCGCAGGTGCTTGGAGCCATATGCGCGGGCGCTGTTCTTTTTATAATTGCCAGCGGTAAGTCCGGGTTCGATGTAAGTGCGGGGTTCGCATCGAACGGTTACGGCGCCCATTCGCCGGGCGGATACTCCATGGCCGCGGCTTTTATAACTGAAGTGGTGATGACAATGATGTTCCTGCTTATCATACTCGGCGCCACAGACAAACGCGCGCCCCAGGGATTCGCCCCCATAGCCATAGGCCTGGGACTTACGCTGATTCACCTTATCAGCATCCCTGTGACAAACACATCGGTCAATCCTGCACGAAGTACTGGTGTTGCCATCTTCGCAGGGGGATGGGCACTTACCGAATTATGGCTCTTCTGGGTTGCGCCTGTTCTCGGTGCTGCCCTGGGTGCTGCCATATACAGGTATGTAATAGGCCGGGAGAATTAATTCCGGCCTTCAACTCCCACACTTTGTCACACTAAATTTGACAATCGTTGTTGACAAAAAACACCTTGCTCCTTTATGATAAGCCCCGCGTAATATTTTGCTCGAATTATAAAAACAGAAATCTCCAGCGGTGGTTTACCGGTACATTTTTTAACGAGGTGCACATGATCTTAGCAAGACTTACAGCAGGCAGAAGCTTTGCCCTTCTTACCATTTTAATAATGCTGGCCTTTGTGCTCCCTGCGCGGGCCGAATACATTTTCCTTAACGATGGTAACATTGTCGAAGGGACCATTACCGCAGACAGGGCCGACTCCCTGACCCTGCGCACCCCTGACGGAAAAGACAAAAAGATACTCCGCAGCGATATAATGCGCATACTCTACACGCAGCTCAAGCTTGGCAAGATCTACGTGCAGAAGCGCGACGGCAAGGGCCTTGAGGCCTATATCGTTGACGAGGACCAGGAATCCTACACTTTCCGCCTTGAGCTGTACAAGCCCGTAGAGTTCAAACTGAAGCGCAGCGACGTGCTCTTCATCGCAGAGAAGAACCCCTCGGGACTTGAGGGCGAAGCCGGCACAGAGACCATAGCCCTGAAGTGGCTGCCTCCATATAACAAGGTGAAGAAGTACACCATATACCTCAAGATGTCCGAAAAGGACAAATACTTCCCAGTTGCCGCAACCGAAGACCTTGACATTGACGTGGACGAGCTGAAAAGCAACACCACCTACTGGGTCATCGTAACTGCCACAGACACCGATGACTACGAGTCCATGCCGAGCAACGAACTGAAGATCACAACAAAGAACATCCTGCCCGACTCGCCGCGCATACTCTCTGCCGAGGATGCGCCTTCAGCGGACGGCACAACCACTGTATTCAGGATCAAATGGGGCGAAGCCCTTGACCCCGACGGCAAGGTGGCAAGCTACAGGCTCTACGGCACAGACGGGAGCGGTCGTAAACTGGTTGCCGAGGTCAAAGGTACAGAGTATGACATGCTTAACGTAACCGCGTACAAAAAACTGGAGCTTGTCTCTGTTGACGACAAGGGTGAAGAGTCTGACACAACGAGGATAGCGATCAGCGGCATGTTCATCGGCATCCACCCTGCCGTGGTTATCCCCATTGGCAGGTTTGGTGACATGGGGCAAACAGGTTTCGGCGTGTTTGTTTCATACTCATATAACGGGCTCTGGTTCAAGAACATGATCACCGCTGTAGACGCGGGTTATTTCTACTTTACGGGCGTGGATGAAATTGAATCCACGGGCGTAAAGACCGACATGATACAGATAGTCCCGCTGCTTGTCAGGGGCGGGTACGAGTTCGCCATTACCGAAAGCTGGTCAATCACCCCTGCACTATCCCTGGGGTACGCCTGGACAAGCATCTCGTACACAGACAGGGACCTTTTCACACTGAAAGATACGTCTAAGGATTCTTACGGATTTGACCCCATGGCCGCATT
>CAYTSF010000239.1:1959-3017 GCA_964440335.1 uncultured Leptospirales bacterium | reverse complement strand
GACATAAAAAATGGAAACATGAAGATCCTCATCTTCGGTGAACGTAACCCTGACGACAACAGGCGCCAGTATGACGAGGAGACAGGCCTGCCCCTTGTAAACGAGGAGTGGGACGACCTCCCCTCAAACGATTACCCGGAAGAGGTGAGGGCCTATAACAGGACAATCCGCGAGTACATGAAGCAGCATGGAAAGAAGAAGAAACATGAACCTTAAGAGGCAGGTGATGCAGATGTGCCGCATCATTTATCCTGCCCCATTGTGAACAATACTATTTAGACCTGCATATACTGATTGTCGAATCCTCCTGGTCACCGTCATCATAGCTGATGTGAATGTACTCACCCTCCATTGACGTTATGGTGCCCGAATAGTACACGCCCCCCTGCTTCCAGTTGCACTGGACTTTTGTGCCTACCTTCCAGTTCATGGCGCGTACCTTTGACGCCGGCAGAACAGCAGTGTCGCCGTCATCAAAGCTGACGCTGTAGTTCGCGCCATCAACGCCCGCAATCGATGCAGGGTACCAGTAGCCGTCACTCCACTGCCCCAGAACCCTGTCGCCTGCCTGCCATGCATAGGCAACCGCAGCAACGAAAATCAGTAAACCAATAATAAGACCCTTTAATGAACGCATCTTTTCCTCCGGTATAATATTACTTTCCTCAAAAACAGGAAACTGTAAGTTTGACTGGATAATATACCAGTAATAAACCGGCATTCCACATCTGCTATTCTTCTCCGCCCGCTGGCAGCCAGAGAAAATATAACAGACCTGTTTCCTTTTTAATTTTTTTTACCGGGTGCACCCTGCTAAAAAGCCCCCTTCAGGCTTCATTAAGGCTTCAAACACCAGTTTGGAAACAAGTCAGATTATGTGGTATCCATTTTATAAATAGTAAACAAAGTAACTGAAAATTTCAAGTTTTTGCAGGGGGATTACGGGGCAGCCTGTACAGGCAGAAGGTACGACGCCTGTACAGATATTATCCTGTTACTGGTTCTTCCATGCGTTGTAGTAATAGTTCAGGAGGGGGATGAATTCCTCTGTGGCCTTC
>CAYTSF010000239.1:0-1859 GCA_964440335.1 uncultured Leptospirales bacterium | reverse complement strand
CAGTAGAAGTCGAACACCGCAACGTTCCTGTATGGGTAGTCTTTGAGCCAGCCATTCTCCCTGTCAACAAGCCAGCTGCATAGCTCCTTTGTGAGCGCATAACCTGAAACAGTATTTTTGCCCGGAGGAGTTATGAGGATGAAGAGCTTGTCAGGATGGCTCTCGAAATATGGCAGCAGGCTGTTGTATATGCCCTTCTCATCGTCTATGCTGGTGCCCACTTCGCTTAAAGGATAGCAGGATTTAAACATGATGATGTCGTTATCAGTGCCGGGATCTGTCAGCGTGTTTGTATATGTTGCCATGTAGTCATTGGCATATACATGGGGCATCTTTGTTTCGTTAAACCATGAGGGCCAGTCACCTGTATCGGTACTGTTTCCCAGGCCATCGCCTGATACTGCGCTCCAGCCATAATTTGATTCTGTGGCATAGTAATTGTTCTCATTGAGGGCTGCCCCCAGGTTGCCGTTACCGGTCGTGAGCCAGTTCTGGCCGCAACTGTGGTGTATAAACATTATCTTCTGGATTGAAGTGGGCCTGTCGGTATTAATAACTTCATCCCCGCCGGAATCATCATTTGAACCTCCGCAGGCTGAGAAAATAAAAATCGCGGCAATGATAAAAAGAGCGCGGGCATTGAGTTTCTGTTTCATCTGTTCACCTGTAAGTGTAAATGTTATCTGTATAATACCGTGTGCCATATAAAGAGTCAAGCATTTATAGCAGGTCGGGATTATTGCACAACGCGGCAGGGACTACTCCAGTATAAAAATGTCAAATTTTTTCAATTTGAATCAACAACTCGGGCAGACGAATTTTGATTATAGCCTCCCGGATATCATCTATGAAAAGTCTATAATCCCTCAATCCATTGAACCTCGCGAAGTATCCGGTCGCGCAGAGCGGGTTTAAGTCCTTTTATAGTAACGAGATCGACCCTGGTTTTCAATGAAATGGAAAGCTTTTCAGCCAGGTTGACATATGAAAAAAGATCAACCGGTTCTTTGAAATCTATAAGCAGGTCGATATCGCTTTTATCATTTTGGGTGTTATGCAAGTATGAACCGAAAAGGCCTACGCGTGACACGTGGTACAGGCTGAAAAGCCCGGACATGGCAGATATCTGTTTTATTATTTCATTTTTATCGTGGATTGCCATATGGAATCTCCAGTTACCTTCAACCGCAATTTAATTTATGTTAATTTAATTCGTTGTCAAGAATATATTCAGGATAGAATGCGGCAGGGATTGAAGCGTTATGCCGCGGTGGGCGGAGAAATTTTCAGGCAGGGGCAGGTCGCGACCTGCCTGTACGGGAAGATCCATCCGCCCGTAAGGCATTTAAGCGGAAAGCCCGGCTTTTACGCGCATTCTACTGAAAGTTTTTTCGGGGGTCAGAGCCCTGGCATATGAGGCATGATGCGGAGGAGAAGGCGCGTAAAAGGCCGCCCGGAATAACCATGAAACATATATTCCGGTTTTGCCCGCCCTATTTCTTTGTTTTGGTTGTATTTACATCCCTTGCGTCTTTTTGGGCCTGGGCCTTTTGTTCTGCCTTGGCTTTGCTGCTGTCTTTCTGTTTCTGGTCTTTTGCTCTTGATTTTGGACTTTTGTCACCCACGGTGTCTCCTTTGAGGCTCTTTATTTTATAATAAACGTTTGTTCATGGTATCTGTAACATAAGAATGAACAATTTTTAACGCCATGTCAAGCCAAATCACCGTTAATAAAGGGGCTCTGACCCTATTAGTGGAATTAATAAGCATTTACGGGAAATTATTATTGAAATTCCGGCCCGTATTTTAAGAATTGTAAAACCTTTCTGCTGAAAAGTTGGCGCCTGACATATTTCAGC
>CAYTSF010000238.1:0-3051 GCA_964440335.1 uncultured Leptospirales bacterium | reverse complement strand
GGGCCCGTGCTTTTCACTTTGATATTAAAGCTTTCCCAGTCAGCCCCGAAAAGTATTACCGGGATCAGCAGTATGATTATTATGGCGCGGTAAATTTTCATCAGGGTGCCCGCCTAATTTTTCTTCAGGAGTATTTTGTCGAAGGGTTTTATTTCACCATCGACAATGCGTTTAATTATTTTTGCCTTGATCCTTGTTTCGCCGGGGTAAAGTTCAACAAGGGCAAGTATTTTGTTGTCCTGGTTAAGGATGTATGCCTGGTCTCCGGTGTGGACCGCGACATAGGGATTCATGACAACAAGCATTTCGCTCTTTGAGCCGGGGTCTATGACAAAGCCATGTTCGCCCCTTGTCCTGGCGTAATAGATGAGCGCCTGTTTGTAAAGGTTGAGCAGCTGTTCCATGTCATGCAGGTCGGTCATGCCCTTTTCTGAATTGTTATGCGAATCTTTCAGTTCCCTGTCGTATTTTGCCAGGAGCGCTTCATACTCGCGTTTCTGTTTCTCCAGCTCGGCCTCAAAGGTTATCCTCTGGAGCTCCTCGTTTTTTTCTGAAAGGAGGATTTTGTTGTCCGCTTCCTTCTCGTAGGTTTTTACCCGGAGCGCCATGTTCTTGTCGTATTCAGCTTTTTCGTCAGCAACCTTCTGCTTGAGCTTTTCCATTTTGTCTCTGGCATCATCAGCTTTCTTTTCATTATCCTTTATCCGCTTTTCGTAGTCGCTCGTAGTTGATTTAATCTTTTTTTCATGCTCCTCCTGTATCTCCCTGCGCAGTCTTTTTTTCTCTGCGTCGCCAAGCCCGGACTGTTCAACTTTTTTAATTTCAAGCTCGGCTTCACGGCGTATCTTTTCAACCTCAAGGTCCCTGGCGCGCTTTTCCATGGCAAGCTTGTTGTCGATATTTTTAAGTTCATTCTCGGCGATTTTAAGCGATGAGAGCAGGTCAAGGAGGTTGATGTCCTGGAAGTCGTTTATGCCAACGGCAATACCGTCTATGCCGCGTTGTATGCCGCTGGTGAGCCACAGCGTCCCCGCGATCAGCAGTATGGTGAACCATGCGATTGCCTTGTAAAGCGGGACGCTCTTATTGGCTGAACTTGCCGCGAATTCATCAGTCAGGTTGTAGACTCTTGAGGTATCCTCATCGAGTTTCATCCCGTCGCTCAGAAAGCGTCTTGCTGCATCCTTGCCGTCATCCGAAACAACGGATTTTTCAGGCAATTTTCTGTTTTCAGTTCTGGTTTTTGTCATATATAAAATCCGGTTTAGTAATCAAGTTTCATGACAGAATGCTACTTCGAGTCCATGGTCCATATGCCGTTCCAGTTTTTCGGGCACCTGCCATCTTTTGTCCTGGCTGTAAAGACCTCGGCAGGGAGAAGTGCACACTGTTTAAAAAGCGCGTGCGCTTTTTTCCATTCACCCTGGTAGTAGAGTTTCAGTCCTTCAGAATAATTGCGCATGTCTCTACGCATCGAAGGAGTAATATCTCTTTTGAATATAGGCCAGAATACTCTCTTCCCTTCGTCTTTTCCCTTTACCTTTACCATGTCCAGTTCAAGGAACTCCAGGCCGTGATCAGGCACATTGTTTATAATGTCATCCCTGACATATTCTGAACATATAACAGGCGCTTTGTAAATACGGTTAAGCCCCTCGAGCCTTGATGATGAGTTTACCGTATCGCCGATGACTGTGTTTGTCATGCGTTCCTGGGAGCCGATGTTGCCGTAGAATACATCTCCACCGTCAATTCCGACTCCAACCTCGATAAGCACGGACCTGAATACACGTTCTTCATGAGGCGTGAGCCTCCCTTTCTCGGCGATCATCTTCTCGTATGTGGCCTTCATGTCTGCCCGTATTCCGGCTGTTATAATATGAATCCTGTATCCGGTCAGAACTGCCTGGTAGGACTTGATCTTTGCCGATTCTTCAAATACACCATAGACAACAAGCAGGGCGTCGCCTATAATCGATCCTATTATACCGTCGTGTTTAAATACTTCGTTTATAACGCGTGTGTAATGAATGTTGAGAAGGTTTATGATATCTATGCCAAGGACCTCGGTCATGTTTGTGAAACTTTTTATGTCAGAAAAAAGACAGGTCAGTTCGCGTTTTGAACCTTCAAGGCGCACCCTTTTCTCCTCGTAGGCCTTGAGGACTATGTCTTTGTTGGTGAATTTCTGGAAGATGTTCATCATCCTGTTTATGGTGTCAGACAGTGTGTTGAAGGCCATACCCAGGAAAGTTACGTCGTCGGCCTGGCTACCCTTCATGTCAATAAGGCCGATTTCATTTTTGCTTATCATGGTCATAATGCTGCTGGTTATGGTGCGGATAAATCGAAGCAGGTAATCTATGATGAAAATTCCTGCAACGGCGCAGACAAAGGTTATTACCAGGATTATAAAAGAAATTTTTTTGAATATGCTGTTCGATTCCCTGTTGAATTCATTGAGCTCCTCTGCGCGTATCAGGAAAAGGTCCCAGTTGGAATTGTACTTGTACACACCGAAGTACTTTTTCCCGTGCATAAAAAACGAGATAAACCCCTCGTTCTCAAGTTTAACAAGGTCGCCAACCATCCTGCTCAATGCATCCTTATCGGTGAAGGTATCATTTTTGCCCATTCCTGATGCCATGATGGGGATATAACCCTCCCGGTCGACAGCCAGCATCATGGACATGCTGTGTTTAAAGTCAATCACTGCCCTCTGCTCGATGTTCCTGAATACCTCGTCTTTGTTTTTTCTGATGGTGAATACTTCATGCTGGGTGTTCGCGTAGTTGTATATCTCCTTGAGGTCCTTTGCCAGAAGCTGGCGCATCATCTTCACCATTTCACCCCTGTAAAGCATGAGGCTGATGTAATGTGATGAAAAATTTGATAGAAGTATGAACAGGATATATACCAGTACTATTTTCGTGGTAATGGGGAAAATGCGCGTGTCGCCCATTCTGCGGCCGATGATGAGAGGAAATACTTTTTTGATCCTGTTTAATATCATAGCTTCTGTACCCGGAAAATGGTTTTGCCTGTTAAGCC
>CAYTSF010000237.1:0-3052 GCA_964440335.1 uncultured Leptospirales bacterium | reverse complement strand
GTCGACCTGGACTGCATAGGTTCCATGGTGCTTGCCCGTTACCTTTACCCGGAACACGTTCCTGTCATGAGCAGGCTTGTGCACCCTGCAGCGCGCAACGTTGTAAACCTGTACCATTACCACCTGAACTTCATGCCGTCTGAAGAACTGAAAGATGCAACCATTGAAAGCGCCGTCATCGTGGATACGCGTTCAACCTCCCGCGTGAAAGAATATTTCGAGCACACAGCCGGCGCTCCCGGTGAAATAATCATATATGACCACCACGAATCGGACTCATGCGATTTTTCCGCAGCCGTAATCCACCAGGGCAACTTCGGTTCCAACACCACGATGATCTGCCTCGAGTTAATGGCCCGGAACATCCGCGTATCCGACCGCGATGCAACGATAGCCCTGACCGGAATATATGCTGACACCGGCAACTTCACCCACGACAACGTAACAACAGACGACTTCGCGGCCGCATCGTACCTGCTGAAACATGGTGCGGACATTAAACTTACCAACAATTTTCTCAAATCACTTCGCGAGGAGTACCAGCTATCCCTCTTTCACGATATCATGAACACGCTCGTATGGCAGGATATCAACGGCCACCAGATAGTATTCAGCTACTATGCCATGGAAAAACAGAACGCGGGGCTTGCGGCAGTGGTCGAGGAGATTTTCAACATTGAAAGTCCCGATGCCATCTTCGGCGTTTTTCACTTCGAGAAACCGCGCAGCACCCTGATAATTGCACGGAGCGGTGTGAACGTAATCGATCTCATTGATATTCTCAGGCCTTTCGGCGGCGGGGGCCATGCAAAGGCGGCATCGGCCCTTGTAAAATCAGGCGAGGGGAAGGATGTATTCCACAGCCTGCTGGAATTCCTCACAATTCACCTTGAACACGCGGCAACTGCACGCGAAATAATGTCGCCCCACGTCATTACCCTCAGGGAGGAATGGACCCTTCTCGAAGCATCCAGGTTCCTTGAAGAACACGACGTCTCCGGAACACCGGTCTTGAACAGCAGGTCTGAACTTGCCGGCATGCTCACCCTCAGGGATATAATGAAGGGCCGCAGGAACAACCAGATGTCATCGCCTGTCAGGGCCTACATGAGAACTAAACTGATAACATGCGAATCCGGCGCCACGGTGCGGCAGATAGAAAACATCATGTTCATCAACAGCATAGGGCACCTGCCTGTCGTTGAAGAGGGGAATCTTGCGGGAATAATTACGCGGGCCGACCTGCTCAAATTTCTGCAGCGATGCTGAGAGGGAACCTTAAATTGTCGCTTCAGATTTCTTAAGAAGGAACCTGGCGCTTTCAAGAACAACCTGTGATGATGAGGCCAGTTCGTTTATCTCTTTAACCATCTCGCTGACGATTTCATTCAGGTTCTCAATGGCGTTGCTTGTGTTTTCAAGGGCGTTCTTCTGTTCATCTGTACCGGTACCAATGGTCCTGGCCAGCCTTATGTTCTCCTCCATCTGCCGTATGATGGAGTTGATATACTTCTCTTCTATCATGAGGCTGTCCTGCAGAATCTGGATGTTCTGGTTGCTTCCGGCTATGGAATTGATCATCTCCTTGATTGTTGCAGATGAAACTTTGATAACATCAACGCCCTTCCTGGTTACTGTATTATTGAAGCTGAGTACTTTTTCTATCTCCTTGATGCTCTCGGTTGTCATAAACGCGAGCTTGCCTATTTCATCAGCAACAACGGCAAACCCCTTGCCATGCTCGCCGGCCCGGGCAGCCTCAATGCTGGCGTTGAGCGACAGAAGGTTGATCTTGTCTGCAATATCAACGATTATATTAACAGTTTCAGATATCTTGCTGCTCTGGGTGGCGATTGTATTCATTGTATTTTCAACATCCATGAGCTTATCATTGGCTTCATTGGTGCGGTTTGCAATTCCCTGTATCTGGGTATATGTCTGGTTAAGGTTCTCTTTCGTCTCGGTCTTGATGTGCCTGAAGTCGTCTATTATCTCATCCATCCTGACGTTTCCATCAATCTGCTCGAGCGTTGTATTGTGAATGCTCTCGGAAGACCCGCGCAGCTCCTCCAGTGTGGCTGAAATCTCCTCAAAGGTAGCTGCCTGGCTTTGCATTTTGTCGTTAAACTTCATAACAAGCCCGGTCTGGGAATCAACCTCGTTAAAGAGCAGGTTTACTTTCTCTTTTATTTCAACGTTCATGTCATGCATTTGAACAACGCGTTTCTCTATCTCAAGCTGCTGGTTTGCTGTCTGGATCTGAAATGTGTTTACAATCCTTATCAATCTGAAAGCTACATAAGAGATTATAACCTGACAGACTACAAAAAATAATTCCCGGGTGGGTATAACCCCAAAATAGATTTTGCCGTTTATTATCGCATCCCACGAATATTCAGCCCCGCTGTTAAGGGCGACATAAATGAAGACGCTCCAGCAGATTATAGCAACCGTGCATACTGCCAGGAACAGTTTTTCACGCAAGAAGAGGCAAGTGATAAGTACCATAACAACAATGAGTGCAGAAGTATTATATGCTCCAAGAACAAATGTCCATCCGTGAGTCATTGAGTATTTGATTTTCGCAATGAAGGGCACTGCAAGTGTGACGAATGAGACAATCCAGGGGATTATCAGTGAATCCTTTCTGTGCGTTTTCAGCCTGTACTGGGTAAATGCAAGCCCTATACAGAAAAATGCCGCAATTGACTGTGGAAGAATATCTTTTATCGGCATTTTCGCTGCTATTAAAAAACCGATCGCTGTTGTCATTGTCATTGAAAGTGCTATAAAATAGGCGAAGGTGGTTTTAATCTGCAACGCTTCACTTGCCGTATAATGCTTGCCCATATTCATTCCTCTTTAAATCAAAATCGGAAACATTTATATTTATATTTAAGGTTTTATGCCCAAATGTTCCTTTTATAATACCAAATAACACAAATATTAACAAAGAAAACAAATATGTAAAATTCAATAAATTAATTTTAAAAAAAAGGAAAAAAAATACAGCCCTGGGTGGGCTGTTTAAGTTTGCCGGTTCTTTTTTATG
>CAYTSF010000236.1:0-3088 GCA_964440335.1 uncultured Leptospirales bacterium | reverse complement strand
GTTCGGGTCATGTGTCATTCCGTGAAGCTTGTCAGTCTTCTCTTTTGAAAGGCCGGTCCTGACTGCAAGGGCGGCAAATGCGCTGCGTCTTACTGACGGTTTCCTGTTATCAAGGCATTTTGCGATTTCATCAATCTTATTCTCTTTATCCAGTTTTTCGATGTCGGGTCCGAAAAATCCCATACAGCCCTCCAGGCTAAATTAATTCTAATACACATGCTGTTTTATAGAATATAACATAAAAGCGGTCTGCGCGTTAAAAAAATCAATAAAACATGGTGTGCCGGTGAGTAAAAAGTCTTGCAATATATTATAAAATTAAATACAATGCATAAATATGATAAATAATATTTGAGAGGATTTTATGAAAAATATTTTTTCATCCAGGTGGGGGATTGTTATTGTCGGTGCAGTTATCGGTGTTGTGGCTGTTACCCTCCAGAAGTTCGGAAATCCGGCAAACATGGGTATCTGTGTTGCCTGTTTTGAACGGGACATTGCCGGAGCTCTCGGTTTCCATCGTGCTGATGTAGTGCAGTATTTCAGGCCTGAGATTGCCGGGCTTGTTCTGGGTTCATTTGTGATTGCTGTTTTTAAAAAAGAGTACCAGCCGCGTGCCGGTTCAGCAACAATAATCAGATTTTTCCTGGGCATATTTGCTATGATAGGGGCGCTTGTTTTTCTGGGATGCCCGTGGCGTGCGCTGCTCAGGCTTTCAGGTGGCGACTGGAACGCATTGACCGGACTTGCAGGACTAGCAACGGGAATTGCTGCGGGTGTATTTTTTCTTAAAAACGGATTCAGCCTCGGCAGAAATTATAAGCTGAAAAAAAGTGCAGGTTGGGTATTCCCTGCGTTCATGCTGGCCCTGGTCATCATGGTAGGTATAGGCTTCAGGGTGTCTGATACAGGCCCGCTTTTTTATAGTATTAAAGGGCCCGGTTCACAACGCGCACCATTTATTATGAGTCTTGGTGCCGGGCTGCTTATAGGCATCCTTGCGCAGCGCAGCAGGTTCTGTACAATGGGTTCAATCAGAGATATAATACTTGCCAGAGATTTTCACCTTGCATCGGGAATCGTCGCGCTCATTGTTTTTGCAACAGTTCTGAACCTTGTGTACGGCCAGTTCAAACCCGGATTTGCAAACCAGCCAATAGCACACACGGCCCATCTGTGGAATTTTTTGGGCATGGCACTTTCAGGTCTTGCATTTGCCCTTGCAGGAGGTTGTCCGGGACGGCAGCTCATACTCTCTGGAGAGGGGGACTCTGATTCGGCTGTCTTTGTTGTCGGAATGATCACCGGTGCAGGAATCGCGCATAATTTCATGCTCGCGAGTTCAGCAACAGGTACCGGTCTTTTCGGTCCGGCAGCAGTTATCATAGGTATTGTATTCTGCGTGGTAACAGGTTTTACAATGCGTGAAAAGGTGAGTTAGGAGGAAATCATGGCAGATAAGATTGACGCAAGGGGGCTTTCATGCCCTCAGCCTGTTGTTCTCACTCAACAGTTAATAAAAACGGGAGAAACAGGTTTCCAGGTCATTGTTGACACCGTTGTTTCAATGGAGAATGTTCTTCGATGCGTGGAAAAAAATAAACTATCGGGAAGCGTTGCAGAGGATGGCGGGGCATTCATTATCACAGTATCGAAAAAATAATATGTTTGACTTCATTGACCGGGGGAGCGATCCTCCGGTCTGCGGGGTTTGTTAATGTCAGAACTTTCAGTGATTCTTTTTTTTTCCAGCAACTATACAATCTGGGCATCAAATACTTTCAGAAAGCAAAATATACCGCATAAACTTATTCCTGTTCCGCGTCACCTGGGATCAGACTGCGGCTATTGCCTTAGGCTTGCCAGCTCTGATATACCTGGGGCTGAAATCCTTCTTCGTGAAACAGGAATTGAATTTGACAGGATAGAAGAACTGTAATAGTTTAAGTATGTAGAGTAATCATGCAGCAGTAACAATAGCAACAGACAATGTTGATGTATCACAGATTTAAGGAGATATCTTGAGCGATTCATGTAAACGTACAGTCCTGAACTCTCAAAGGCTTACCGAATCAGTAACCGGATCCGGGTGAGCTGCTAAAATAGGTCCGGAGGACCTGTACAGAGTTATGAGCGGGCTGAAGATTCCATATTCAACAGACCTTCTGGTTGGCAGCGAAGCGAAGGATGACGCAGGTGTGTTCAGGGTAAACGATGGACTGGCCCTTGTACAGACAGTTGATTTTATTACGCCTGTATGCGATGACCCGTTCGATTTTGGAAAAATTGCGGCTTGCAATAGTCTCTCGGATGTTTATGCAATGGGGGGAGTACCGGTTACAGCCATGAACATCGTCTGTTTCCCCGATAAAAAATTCAGCCTCGTTGTACTTGAGAAGATCCTTCAGGGTGGCCTGTCAATTATGACCGAAGCCGGTGTTCAGCTTGTTGGAGGCCACAGCGTTTCGGACTCTGAACTTAAATACGGGCTTTCGGTAACCGGCTATGTGCATCCACAAAAAATTCTGCGCAATAACACAATCTGCAGCGGGGATGTGCTTATCCTGACCAAACATCTCGGAACTGGCATAATCGCCACTGCCGTAAAGGCCGGGCTTGCAGAAGAGATACATGTCAGGCCCTACATTAAATCCATGTCAAAATTAAACAGGTACGCTGCGGAGGTTATGGCCGCGTTCCATGTTAACGCATGCACAGACGTGACAGGTTTCGGCCTTGCCGGTCATTTACTTGAGATGATGGAGGGGAACAATCTCTCTGTTACGATTAATAGTGAAGCACTGCCTGTACTTGACGGAGCAGGGGAGTATTCGTCCATGGGACTTGTTCCGGGCGGGCTCTATCGCAACAGGGACTATGTCGGTTCCAGGTGCAACATCGCAGAGAATGTATCGCAGCTGGCAAGGGACATTGTTTATGATCCGCAGACTTCAGGGGGACTGCTCATCTCTGTTGGCAGGAATGATGCTGACAGTCTTGTTTCAGCGCTTAAAAGTGCGGGGATTGATTCGGCGTCGGTAATCGGTTCAGTAAATATTAAGGATCAGCAGAGAGTATATATAGAGTA
>CAYTSF010000235.1:0-3096 GCA_964440335.1 uncultured Leptospirales bacterium | reverse complement strand
ATCATTGCCAAACTGCCTGAGGGCTATGTGATGCAGATAATCGGCCACTGTGCGGACTATGAATCAAATGCGGTACAGCAGAAAGTCTCAGAACAGCGCGCGCTTAAAATCTACAACGAGCTCAAGAAAGCCGGGGTCCCCGCATCTAAAATTTCATACAAGGGTGTGGGCTCCTCAGATCCTCTCAGCGGTGTTGACGCCAAAAGCCCCAAACAGAGAAGGGTTTCATTCAAAGCAGTTAAAAAATAGAAGTGTGATAAATTACCGGCAGCAGAAAAGACCCGCACAGGGTCTTTTCTGTTAAAGCCTGCCGCCCGCATATATTCTCCGTGTCCTTTCAATCACGCATTCAGGCATCCTGCCCGCAACCGCATCCAGGAACTCTCCTGCCCTTGCATGGTCAACTTCCCCGGATTCACCCTCATTGCCGAACCGTGTATCTATATAAGCTGCGAGCCGGGCGCATAGAATTTTATTTAAAACCATCATGAGTTCGGCAGAACCCCTTGCTGCGCAGTAATTGACAAAGTCCGCAGAGTCCGCAAATACCGGGAGACCGGCCTGCGGGATCCTGGACTGGGGCAGAAGTACGTAGGCACCGGAAACCATGCTACCCTTGGTGCGGTCTATAATAATCCTCATGGACTCAAGGATGAACTTCATCACTTCCATGTCTGAACCCAGGAACTCAGCCAGTTCCCTGTTGTTCCTGAAGAGAGCAGGCCCCTTACCTTCCCCGCCGCTTCCTGACATTGCCAGTATATCGTCAATTGCTGAAGCGTATTCTCTCCTGAAAAAAAATCCCTCTGCACTGCGGCTTTTCGCCATCATGCCGAGCATATTCACTGCCTCTGCCACGATCTCATATCCGCCGGACTCAACGCCACCCCGTTCGCTGAACATGGAGTCAGCATCAAGCACGGCCTTTGCGTAGTGTTCCCTTGCCGCGATTTCAGAGAGTGCCGGCACCAGTTCCTCGCAGAAACGGTACCTGCCCTCTTTCTCTGTCAGGATTTTAAGAAGTACGAGCCCGGACCACAATTTGCGGTAGTCCATGTACTCAACTTCAAGCAGCGGATCAGGAAAAAGCTTTGCGTTGAATTCCACTCCATTTATTATATGCGGGGATACGGGCCCGCCCGCAACCGCGTGGTGATAGTCAGATGCCCACCTGCGTAACGATGTCATTTCATGAAGGTCAAATCCTTTATGGACTGACAGGGTGATGGCCTCTCCGGGCAGGCAGTGGCTGTATAGCGCCACTACAGGGAGATCACTGAGGCCGGGCCGGTCTGGCGCCGTGGAAAAATTCCTTCCAGCAAAGAGTACTGTGAAGATTTCTCCGGCACTCTCCTCAGGAGGTTCAAGACCGATAAGGGGTGTAGACATGGCACGCAGAGTTTCAGGCGTCGCGCCGGGACGCGAAGGAATATGCCGTGGCTCTACATCAGCCTGTGACTGCCGCAGGAAATCATCCTCGCAGGATTTCACCAGTTCATAGAGCCTGCCGCAGAGAGGGGATGCTTCCTCATGCATTTCTCCCCCCGCTTCAAAACTACAGATGAAATCCAATGCGGATGCAAGCTCGAGTCCTGCTGCAGCCTGGTTTATGTCAAGCGCCGCAGTCTTCTCGTCAATGCACCTGCCGTATTCAGGATCCTGCAAGCTGTACCTGCACATCTCCGCCCTGCTCCTGAGCTCATCGGCAAGTCCAGGCACGTGACGCATAACAGGATAAACATCTTTCTCCATAATGGCACGCACATCCATGACAAAGTCGGCGGCATATGAATCAGCGGCCATGAGCATACACCTGTATACCATCTGCCTGTAGTTGTGCGAAATCATTTCCAGAATCGCCGGTGTCTTATCCCCGTCCGGGTCGCCTTCTGCTGAGAGCGCACCAAGCATGTCAGACCCGCTGTAGAGTTCAATGGATGATATATGCAGGCGGTACAGGGACATCGTTTCCCTGAGCTTTTCAATGACCCGGCCTGCCGCCTCAGCAGCAAAATGGATACCCATGGAGGGGTCGCTCATGAAGCGCCTGAGTTCCCGCTCCAGTATTGTCCTGTTCTTAACCAGTTCAACTGATGAGCGCATCCCCATCCTTGAAACAAGGGGATGCACGTATCTCACAATCCCGGCAGATGAATATTCCGCAATGAGCCCCTGGGCCGCGGATGTAAATCCGGCTGACGTGTCATGTGCTGCCGCGGCATCGAGTACAGCCTTCACCGCCGCAACCTTTGCGTCGCAATCAGCCATATATCCGGGGAATACTTTTTCAAAAATGCCGCGGGCATGAAGGTTCAGGCTGCGGAAAAGACCATGATCCCTGCCGCCCATAACCTGCCGCAGCAGGTCTTCATCCGCAGGCACGGTATACTCATCGAGGATGGCCGCTGCCGCAGAACAGTATACGGCCTCCCTTACTGTATGTTCCAAAGACAGGACATGGTGTATGCCGAATGAACGGTATATGCCTGCCGGCGCGCCTGCGCCGGCATGTCCAGGCTCCATGAACATGGCTGCGGCAGATGGCTCCCTCATCACTGCCGAGAACATGGCCGCAGCCTCAACCGAATATTTCATGTTATGCTGTAAATCCATGGATGCATCAGCGGCCTCCATGATAAAGAGGCTGCCTGGCATAAAAATATTTTCAGCATCGGCCTTGTGTCCCGATGGGTAAATGGCGCTGAATGTGCCCCCCCTGGCAAAAAAGTCCACCTCTTTGAAAAAGGCGTATGCACCGGACATGGAATGCTCATCCGGGGATGCATCATTCAGCATGAACACGCTGTAAACCACAACACCGTCTTCGCCGGACATGACGTCATTTATAATTGCAGCAGCATCGAGGAATATGCCGCTCCCTTCACCTTCGAATGGCGACAGGAAAATAAAAACCGCGAGCCCGGACTGCCCGCCCGCTGCAGCCTTCATCTGCATGAGCCCGCGCCGCATGGAATCCTCCGCGTGGAAAAAACCGGTCCTGGCGATGGGCCTTGACCGATTTATGTTATCGCCCGGAATGAGCAGTTCATTATCCGGCAGCCAGTCCCATACTTCCTTCTTCTGCCTCAAACCGTT
>CAYTSF010000234.1:0-3232 GCA_964440335.1 uncultured Leptospirales bacterium | reverse complement strand
GCGTAAGAGATGATCCGCACAAGATCAGGGTGCAGACACGGTTCGCCGCCCATGAGGTCAAGGCGTGCAGACATGTTCCTGAACTGGTCAAGCACAGACAATGCCTTTTCGAAGGCCATGGTTTCGCCCCCATGTCTCGCATAACATATGCTGCAATTGATATTGCATGACCTGGTAATGTCGAGCTTTACTACAAGGGGGATTGCACCCCCGGTGGCCCGCACCGTTGCCCGTACCGCTGAATGCAGAGAGGTGCCGGGCCTGAGACCTCCGTAAAGCCTCAGAAAAAAATCCTGGCGCCCGGCAAACGCCCGCGTTTTCATGCGCAGGATGAGTGCCTTTAAATTCATTTTTCCCCCGTGTAGCTGATAAACCTGAATGTAAGGGTTATTCCCCCGGCAGCGTCCACCGCCTCACGTACCATGCTGAAGATTTTTTCCCTCCTCCCCTCCCTGAGTGCCCCACGGAACCCCGCGCACGGCCCGCTTATGCGCATCCATTCAACCAGTTCACTGCCCGAGCAAAAAGTAAATGGTATCGCCTTTTCACAAATGTCAATGGTCCTGAGCCCCGCCCCTGACGCTATCCTCCCGAATTCACGGGCACCTGAAAGAAAATTCAGCGGGGGTATGGCGCGAAGCGAGAGCGGGTTGCGGAGAAGTAAAGGAAACACCAGGTCCTGCAGTTCACCAAGGGAGTCACGGTAGTTCGCAAGGATGGAGACACGGCCGCCGGGTTTGAGCACCCTGCTTACCTGTTTCATGGTTGTTGCGTGCGGGCAGTATTCCATTGACCAGAAGGCCCCGGCAAAGTCTACTGATGATGATTCCAGGCTTTTCAGGAACCGGATAATATCCCCTTCATAAGTATTGAGGCGCGGATCGTTTATTTTACTGCGCGCCCGGCTGATCATGGCAGCGGAAAAGTCGCAGGCGGTGAGCATCCCGCCAGGCGCGATCCTTTCAAGTATGGCAGCGGAGGAATGTCCGGTGCCGCACCCCAGGTCAATACAGCGCATGCCGGGCTTGAGGCCTGCGGTCCCGATGAGACTTAAAGTCTCATCGGCCAGAATGGAACGTGTCACAGCCCGGTCGTATAACTGAGCGCATTCGTTAAAATCATTTCTGTATATGCGCTGGTTGAATGCCCCTGCCGGTTTAAGAAGGGCCTGCAGTAATCCCCTCACTGCCCGGTTCATGTTCAGCCCTCTTTTATCGGGGAAAAAACAACAGAAAGCATAGCCCCCAGGATTGCACCGGTAACAATGCCCCAGACAGCTCCATCCTGAATGGAGACCGCGAATATGCTCTCTCCGGGCTTTATCCCCATGATGAGCGAAGGGAGGTGCGCGATGACCGCGGAGAACAGGCCGCATAATGAACCTGCCAGCGTCCCGTATAACAGAAGCCCTGCCCTGCCTGCATTGAGCCTCTGCATAAAGATTGAGTACCCTGCGCCTGTAAGCGCGCCGCTAATTCCGCCGCCAATTGCTCCAGACGTTGGATCATAGGCGCCCTGGCCGAAAAAAGCCCCTATGAGTGATGCAGCGGCCACTGCCACCACTATCTTTACTGCCGATACAGGTCTATCCATACATCTTTCCTCCTTTTACAAGTTTCCCCATGAGTCCGGGCATTGATTCATCTGTAACGCTGCCCCTCTGCCTCTCAACCAGGCATGTACAGGTAAAGGGCCTTATATCGGCCCGCATCTTTGCGTAGAGCGTTTCGAACGATTCATCGTTAAGGCTGCCGTATGCGGTCTGCACAAAGTCACAGGGGCAGAGGTTCCCTGCGGCATCGACATACATGTGAAACCATCCTGCGCCGCAGCCGAAGCATTCAGGCGACTCCATTCGTGAAAGCAGAACAATTTTGGGAAGCAGCGGGTCGCGGTTGACCTTTCTGCGCAACCGTTCCATGACTGCGCGTCCGGATGGATTAATCGCAGGCGCTGCATGGGCTATCTTCCCCGATGAAACCGGCTCAAGAAACCTTACCTCATGGGCGCCAATGCCTCCGCTGAATAAAACAAAATCGAGGATCTCATCTTCAACGACACCATCGCCCGGCAGCACTGCCGAGACCGATGTATAGATCCCTGCTGAGGCAAAGAGCTTCACGGCATTTACAGCGCAGTCAAAGGCTGCACCCGAACCACGGTCGCTGTTAAATCTTTCCCTGTCATGACAGTCCAGGCTAACGCATGCTACATCAAGTCCCGCCTTTTTAAGACGCAGGGCCCTTTCACGGCTCAACCCGTATCCTGATGTAAAGAGCACGGTATACGAACGGCTGCCTACCGATGCGACAATCTCTTCAAGGTCTTTGCGCAGCAGAGGTTCTCCCCCCGTGAAGCCGATACAGCACGCTCCTGCATCCTGCACCTGTCGTATAACAGACATGATCCGTTCTGCTGAAAGCCCCCCGCTCTTTATGTTTTTATGATTGCTGCAATAGGAGCAGTTGAACACGCAGTCATCGGTCAGTGAAATGTACACTGACTCAGGTTTGGGCCTACCCCTTGAAATCGAGAGCATTGAAGAAACAGCAGTGCTGAAACTCCGTGAGGGGAGCGGCGTAAAGTGTGTGTTTACATAAATCCGCCCGTCAAGAACTGTGAGCTTCTCGCTGTGCATCATGCGGAAAAGTCCGGCGGTAAACCTGAGGGGCAGGCGTAAAGCCCCGGTCGTGAACATGCCCGGCAGCAGGTAGAGATATTTTTTTATACCTGTGATCTGCTTCACGGCATTACCACGATGTCTGCGATAGAGGCGATTATGATCCCCACAATATAAAAATGAATGGCCAGGAAAAAATCCGCTCCGCGCCTTAAATATGCCGTGTAGAGTATAAGGACCGAAACGATGGCACCCGCCAGGTACACGCCGTGGCACATCCCCGCAAGATACGGAATGAACGCAACTGGCGCGGATATTCCTGCAACGATTTTGCCGGATATCTGCAGGTTATGCGATCCAACCCTCGCGGCGTATCCTCCATCCCTGCCATGCCTGTCCCCTTCAGCGTCGGCAGCGTCGGCAAGCAGCTCGTATGCGATTACCGAGAGAAAGAGCCACACAGGGAAGATGAAAAGTGAATCGCGGCGCGGCGAAGCAATTCCTCCCTCTGTAAGCGCGAAGGAAAACGGATAAATTGAAACCAGGAGCAGTGACACCAGGAGAGGTTTTCCCCACGATATCCCCTTTGAGTAAAGGTTGTAAAACACTAGT
>CAYTSF010000233.1:0-3288 GCA_964440335.1 uncultured Leptospirales bacterium | reverse complement strand
ATCTTTCATGATTATCTTCCCATCACCCGTGGGGTAGATGAAAAATGAAACCGTGATATAACCGGCATCAAGCTCAGCATCGTTTGTACTATCTATCAAAATTGAGTTATCTGTGCCGAAACTGTATGCTGAATTTACATTACCATTGCGGCCTGTAGTTAGTTCGGGATAATAGGAGTTAGAATTATTCCCGCCGTTATTATTGCTGCCGCTGGTATCATAAGTTGTTGTTCCGCTATTGCTGTCAAAGAGCCACTCCCCCACAAGCCCGTTGCGCGGGATATACCCTTTTCCCGCGCTGCGTACCACGCGGAAACCCACAGCAGCGATTTTGGAGTAGGGGGCATAGTCGCTCCAATGATTAAGTGCTATTTGGGTTGTGCTAAGTCCTTCATTGAAACATCCGCCACGTATTATTCTGTAGGTAGTTGTGCTGTCACCCTGGTAGTCGTTTACAGAACCAGAAGGAAAAGCATTAGAACAACTGGCAAGACCATCCCAGCACCAGCGATAGACATTGCCGCTCATATCGTACAGTCCTAACTCATTGGGTTTTTTCGTGCCTACACTGTGGGTTTTTTGATTAACCGTCCCCCCATTGTCTCCTGAATTCAACTGGTACCACGCATAGGGGCCGATATCATCACCAGTTGCTTCCGGATTAGGGTCTCCGGCAAATTCCTTTTTATATCCGTTGGTGTATACACCCCCGGTGTGATCGCCGACCCCTGAGGTTGCCCCCATCGCAGCCCACATATATTCCATCTCTGTGGGAAGGCGGTAGCCATTGGCATTCATATTACAGATAACGGCATCCCACGCTGCACTGGCTGCCGTCGGAGCCGTTCCCCAGTCATCAGGATTGGTACTGCCGCTTATGGTATACACCGGAGTCAGGCCCTCGCGGATACTCAAACGATTGCAGAACACAAGAATTTCATACCAGCTCACCTTCTGAACCGGACAATCTGATGTGGGTGATGTACCCGTATCACTTGGATCATATCCAGTCAAATTTTTAAACTGCGCACGCGTAACCAGGTATTTTGTCATATAAAATGCAGATACAGTGCTGGTATTGCCGGCAGTACTGTCACGCTGAAATGTGCCCTCCGGCACATACACCATTGAATCTGCAAGCCCGCCCTTTTTATTATATGCATCGTTCAGATAGTCCATGCATGAAAGCATGACAAAACCGCTCAGCATCATTATCACTATTATTTTCTTTATCATAATGTTCCCCTTAACATCCTTCTTAATGCCCTGTCCTGACCATGCTAAAACCTGTACTCAAAACCCAAACCGCCCGAAACAAACTGCATGGGCCCGCTCTTTTCAATAAACATCCCGTACCCGCAATGGAGCGATACTGAAAGCGTTTCTGTTATGCTGTATTCAGCGCCAATATCAATGAGGGCAACCGGGTCAACGAAATTTTCAGTTACCTCTGTTTCTTCAAGTGTAAATGAATCGTAATGCATGGATGTCATATTAAAATATGCACCGCCCAGCGAGAGTGAAGGAATGAGTGAAAAACTCTCGCCAAACCAGAACCTGTAGCCCGCATGCAACACAAAGGGCGCAATCAAAAACCTGTGAAACTCTGATCTGCCATCATCCAGCAGGTCTTTTCCCGGAGCATAGAAAATGCCAATGCCAAGGCCTGCTTCAACTCCTTCAAAAAGCAGGTTCCTCCTGGAATAGTCGAACATTCCGCCGTAGCCAATACCAGCCATCTCTCCGAACCTTCCCAGCGGCATCATAATCCCCGGATAAAACCCTATTACAGTATTGCCGTCGGAATTACTCACATCCGCAGGTTCGGATTCATCTCCCCTGTCATCAACCGCAACAAGTTCAACTGAATCGTAAGCCTCAGGGTCTTTGATCAGGTACTCTGTGCTCTCAAGCTCGGCTATGAGTTCGCGCTTCTCATCTTTTCTGCCGTATATGCGATACTTCACAACCTTTCCGTCACGGTCAGCAGACGCAGTCCATGTCACAGTCCTCTCTCCGGTCTTTGAACGTATGTTCGATATGATCTCAGGTTCATCGGGCAGTATGTTCTTTGTTGTTATTTTAAATTCATTGCTTGCAACAGTTTCAACATTGTCTTTGCCAAGACCGGTTACCTTAATCGTGTATTCCGTGTTACTCGTAAGGCCCTCCAGGGTAAAGGAATTTTCTTTCGATGTTGAAACCAGTTTATACTCCTCCCCCTTCATCCTGACATAGATCCTGTATTCCGCCATGGGCTCATAGGGTTTAAACCAGTTCAATTCTATGCTGTCTGTGCCTGCTCTGCCGCGCAGCCCCGATGGAAAATTTTCTGTTATATACTGCACATCGCTGCGCTTAATTACATAGTCCTCTTTCTGTTCAAGGTCTTCGCGGAATGTATAGCCTTCTTTATCTTCACCCACAAGGTACGCGCTGAACACCTTGCCGTCTTTAAGCTGCACCTCCGCCCTCGCGCCTGTCTTGATAACAAGTTCATTGCTCGGAGGAGATTCATAATCCGACAGATCAACGCTGGTCACTATGATGTAATATGTTGTCCTGGGCGTAAGGTCTTCCAGCTTGATGTATTTCTTCTTCGTGGTACCTGCCAGTTCATATTTTTCTGCTTTGTCTTTCTTTATGTATACGTTGTACTTTTTCACTTCATCGTAAGGGGGGAGCCAGACAAGGGATACGCTGTCGGTCCATACAACACCATCCACTTTAAGGCCCGAAGGATTTTTCTCCGCAATAAAGAGTACATCCGCCCTGCTGAGCGTAAACTCCTCGGGCTTGTATAAATCCTTGCGGAAGGTATAGGATTCCTGGTCTTCATCTACCATGTAGGCAACGATACCTTCGCCGTCCCTCTTCTGGATGTATATCTTGCCCATTTTAAGTTTGGTGTAGAGTATGCGCATAATGCTGTCGCGCTTTATCTTCTGCTGCTTCTGATCCTTGTCGCGCAGTGTGATGTAGTCCGCGGCATCAGTTACTATCTGTCCTTCAATAATTGAGCCGTCTTTGAGGAATATGAATTCGGCGAAAAGAGGTATGCCGAAAAACATACATGCGGCCAGTGCTGTTATTATCCTGAATTTCATTAACATTCCTGCTAAATACTGTTTTTGTTTTACCGTTCTGTGCCGGATAAATCTGCCTGCCACGGTATGTTATCAATACCGGGTGAATTCTTCATTAAGTCAATATCTTACACGAATAAAAATTAAATAGAGCTATTGTCTGTTGATACCGCGATATAATTACACACCCGGTAAAACGAAC
>CAYTSF010000232.1:0-3329 GCA_964440335.1 uncultured Leptospirales bacterium | reverse complement strand
GTTGACGATAATATGAATGTTATACTTTCGGGCAGATTTTTCAGCGTCGATATGCCGATAATTATTCTCAGGCGGCAGGTTTTTGAAGAGGGAATGGATAACTCCGGGCTGGAGGCACTCATATTTAACCTGAGACATCTCAAATCTGCCAGCAGGGTATTCTGTGATGAGCTGCAGGAGATTGAACTTGGCGATGACGGCAGCCTGAAGGTCTGCCTGAGAAGCAGAAGAACACGTTTTGTCATCAGCAACAGCATAAACGGATTCGCAAGGCTTGACAAGACGGCTGCCCTGCTTGATTCGGTGAACAGGTATCCTGATTCACTGGATCTCAGGGAAGATACGGTTCTGGTGAAGTAAAAGTGCAGGGGAGAAACTAATGGAAGACATAATAGTCGGGCTTGACATAGGGACAACAAAGACCTGCGCGGTGATCGGTTTTCTCAACGAGAACAACCAGGTTGAGATTGCCGGCGTTGGAGTTGCCCCCTCCACAGGAATGAAAAACGGAGTCATTGTTAACATAGATAATACTGCGGCATCGGTAGTGAAGGCCATCGAGGACGCTGAGCTCATGGCAGGTTATGACGTGAACAGCGTATTCGTGGGGATAAGCGGGCAGCACATCAAGGGGGAGAATTCCCGCGGGGTCGTGGCAATCGCAAACAGGAACAGGACGATCTCCAACATGGAGGTAAAGCGCGTCATAGAGGCTGCCCAGGCCATAGTGATTCCTGTTGACAGGGAGATCATGCACGTGCTTTCAAAGGAGTTTACCGTTGATGACCAGTCCGGCATAAAAGACCCCGTGGGCATGAGCGGTGTGCGCCTTGAGGCCGAGGTGCATATAATCACTGCGGCCACAACCAGCATCCAGAACATGATAAAGGCAGTGGCCAAGGCCGGATTCCAGCACCGCGACATCATCTTTAATCCCCTTGCATCAGCAGACGCGGTTCTCGCAAAGGACGAGAGGGAACTTGGCGTCGCGCTCATAGACATGGGGGGCGGCACAACCGACCTCATCGTTTTCATGGAGGGGGGAGTGGCATACTCGGCCGTACTCCCCGTTGGAAGCATACACGTAACGAACGATATATCCATAGGGCTGCGCACATCAATCGAGTCAGCCGAGATGATAAAGAAGAAGCACGGCTGCGCAGACCTCTCCCTTGTTGACGCGGCAGAGATGGTCGAAGTGCCGTCAGTCGGCGGGCGTGCGCCGCGCAGGCTGTTCAGGCAGGAGCTTACACAGATTATACAGCCCAGGGTCAGCGAGATCATGGAGATGATTGACCACGAACTTGTTAAAAGCGGCAGGAAGGAGATGCTTGCCGCTGGAATAGTCCTCACCGGCGGCGGAAGCATGCTCGAGGGTTCGGTTGAGGCGGCAGAACGCGTGTTCAATATGCCTGTCCGTATCGGCCTGCCTGTGGATATTGCGGGACTGAAGGATGTAGTGGCAACTCCGCAGTACGCCAATGGCGTGGGCCTTTTAAAGTACGGGGTCAGGATGAACAGGTTCAGGAGCCAGGGTAGCAGCAGGTTCGGCAAAGGAAAAGCGGGATTTGGCGATAAGATCAGGAAGTTTATCGAAGACTATTTTTAATGAGTTGCACCCCAACTAACCCCTGAAAGGGGAAAGTCTTTGATGAATTGCCGAAGGGGTCAGAGCATCAAATGGGGTACGGGGCGCAGCCCCGAAAAAGTCCCGCAGGGAGCCTCCCTGCATCCGCAAAACAGCAGTTTTGCACTTTCACCTGACTCCTGAAAGGGTTAGGGTTTTGACGAATTGCTGAAGGGGGCAGAGCATCAAATGGGGTACGGGGCGCAGCCCCGGAAATGCCCCGCAGGGGGCCTCTCTGCATCCGCAAAACGGCAGTTTTGCAAAAAAAATGTAGTTTTTTTCTATTATTAATAGATAAAAATAAAAACAAATTGACAAATAAAATTAATGTTTTATATATAAATAGTTTTTTAGCAAGGGTCACCATTAATTCTATTTAAATTAATTAATAGCATCTCTAATGAGACATAATACGGTCGCGTATCACATATACACAGCGTAACCTGGAGGGTACATGTTCAAACTTGAAGAAGAGAAACCTTTGACAACTGTTATCAAGGTTATTGGCGTTGGAGGTGCAGGCACCAATGCAGTCAACAGGATGATTGCCACAGGTATGGAGGGAGTTGAATTCATTGTAGCCAATACCGATGCCCAGCAGCTGGGTGACAGTCTTGCAGATATTAAAATCCAACTGGGAGTAAAATTAACGCGTGGCCTTGGTGCCGGTGCCAATCCCGATGTGGGGCGTGATGCCGCCAACGAGGACAGGGACAAGATCGCGAAGGCGCTTAAAGGCGCAGACATGGTATTTATTACTTCAGGTATGGGCGGCGGCACAGGTACAGGCGCAGCGCCCGTTGTGGCGGAAATAGCAAAAGAGGATGGTGCGCTGGTTGTGGGCGTGGTTACAAAGCCCTTCAAGATGGAGGGGAAGCGCAGGCAGAACCAGGCTGACGAAGGTATCCGCAACCTCAAAGAACATGTTGATACGCTGATTACAATCCCCAATGACCTTCTTCTCAAGATAATAGACAGGAAAACTCCAATCGAGGATGCCTTTAAGCTTGCTGATGACATTTTACGTCAGGGCGTACAGGGCATAGCGGACCTCATCATGGTAACAGGGCTGGTCAATGTTGACTTTGCCGATGTGCGCACTGTTATGAAAGAGAAGGGTGATGCTCTCATGGGAGTGGGCATAGGCACAGGGGAGAACAAGGCCATTGAGGCGACTAACATGGCGATTAAAAGCCCGCTCCTTGAAGAGACAAGCATTGAGGGAGCCCGGGCTGTGCTTATAAACATAGCCGGGGGCAATGACCTTTCGCTTCATGAAATTCACGAAGTGACCAATGAAATTACCCGACAGGTTGATCCAGAGGCAAACATAATCTTCGGGACAACGGTTGACCCAGCCCTTGATGAAAAAGTTCGGGTAACGGTCATTGCAACAGGATTTGACAGGAAGAAAAACATGCTCACAGTGGCGCCGGTCAAGCCGCGCGAGGCATCAACACCCACAGGCAATTCTCTTACACTCATAGACGGCAAGCAGGAAATACAAAAGCCAAAGACGCAGGCAGCAAGCAGGACATTTACCCTTGATTATGAAGGCAAGAAGAAGGGAAACTTTGCGAATGAAGACCTGGACATTCCCGCATTTCTTAGAAGGATGAGCGAGTAACGCATATTGATGCAATTTACCTCTCTGTGAAAAAATATATAGGGGCGGGCGGCCGAAAGGCCGCCCGTTTTCTTA
>CAYTSF010000231.1:0-3377 GCA_964440335.1 uncultured Leptospirales bacterium | reverse complement strand
CCCAGCTCCCGGATCAGGTTCCTGATCTCGACTATCTCTATGGGGTCAAGTCCCGAGGTTGGCTCGTCGAGTATGAGCACCCTGGGGTCATGGATCATGGCGTGGGCCAGTCCCACCCTCTGCTTGTAGCCCTTGGATAGCTCACTGATATTTTTATGCATGACCTCCTGTATCCTGCACATGGAGGATATGTCCTTTATCCTGCTGTCGCCGTTATCAATGCTGCGCAGTTCGGCAACGTAGCAGAGGTAATCATATACCATCATGTCGCTGTAGAGCGGCGCGGATTCAGGCAGGTAACCTGTCATCTTCTTTATCTGGAGCGGGTCCGATACTGCGTCTATCCCGTCATAGGTGATGGAACCGCTGTCCGGCCTGAGGTAACAGCTCAGCATCCTGAGCGTGGTCGTTTTGCCGGCACCGTTAGGCCCAAGCAGGCCCGTTATCTCCCCTTCGTTAATGGTGAAGGAGATGTCATCGACCGCCCTGAAATCGCCGTAGGACTTGGTCAGACCATTGACTGTAATCATTGAAGGAAAACCTCCTGAATATCTGTTTATCACCCCCGTATAACAGGGTGAGGAGTGTGCATCATGGCACATGAAATTTAATAAGTAAAATTTAAAACGAAGTTTTAGCAAGCTGTGTCATTATAAAACAGAGTCCCCTTTAAAACAACTGAAAAATCTGCATTATAACGCAAATCTGGACACTTCAAGGCTGAATTGTTACAAAAAGATGAATTATACAGATAAACTGTTCACTCCCCCATACTCCCGGCTCCCCGAAGGCCATGCGACCGCTAAAGAAACGCCCGGTTTATGCCGATAATTAAACGTAAAGTTCTGTTTACAAGGAGGAGGAACATGAATATTACTTCAACTCCTGCGTACGACGCCGCAAGAAGCATAGAGGCGATGAACAATCTCCTCAAGAACGTAACGACCCAGGCAATGGGCCTTCAGGACAAGCTCATGAAAGCCGGAATAACCGAGCAGGTAATGAGTACACCCGGTCTTGGCGAGAACATCGATCTATCAGCGTAACAGGCAGTTTTTAAAAACAGAAGGTTTATGAAGCGGGGGGGACATCGAAGTCCCCCTGCTGCTTTTTATTTTTTCAGGACTACCCTGTATGCCTCTTCAGCGCCTGCCGGGGCCTCAGAGAGTTTTTCAAAGGCGATATTGTCCAGGTCGCAGTACTCCTTTACTGATCCGGTTACAAGTATCTCCCATGCCTCAGCAGTGTCCTCCCCGAGCTTGCTGGCGGCATTGACCTCTGAACCGAAAACGTCTGTATCGCCTATACGCAGCATCATTCCGAAACCAAGGCCCACGCATAAAAGGATCTGCTCTTCAGCGGGCTTGTCCTTATTATACTCTGCCAGGACATCCATCATCCTGATGCCGCACTGGATCCCCTTGTTTGCCTTGCGGAATATTACGAGAAAACTGTCACCCTCAGTTTTAAGAAGTATGCCGTCATGGTCCTCTATGACAGGGATAAGCAGCCTTTCCGATTCATAGATCGTCTGTAGAAAATGAATAATACCGAACTGGGCTACCCCCCTTGAAAAACCGGAAAGGTCAGTAAACATAACGCACCACTCCTCTCCGAAGAGGTCCCATATTCTCTGGTCTATCCTCTTTTTATCTGCTCCCGGTTTCAGCCTCTCATGGATCAGCCTCTCGAGCCTGTCCTCTGATGCGCTTGATGCAATCACCTGATGATATGACATATTAAACTCCTGGTAAATTGTTTCTTAACCTGCGGCCGGTTCACTCCGCGCCGCACACCCCGGCCCCGCGCCCGGTGTCCGCCGCACGCAGGGCATCCACCGCAGTGGCATTAAGCTTAAACCCTGGTCACTTCTCCTCGTCGCATATACCGATTGCCATTGAGCCGTCTTCCAGTTCAATGAAACCGAACTTTATCTTCATCTGTTTACCGGACTTTTCGGCAATGACATTAACGTATATCCAGGTTTTATCAGCCTTCATGCTTATATAGGTTACCTTCGAATTGTTCAGCTTCTCCCTCACCAGCTTGAGAAAACGCTTGGCGTTATCCACGGATTTCTTGTTGTCCTTGTCCGGATGAACATAGGTGCCCTTTGAATAAATTGCCATGTACCTGTACGATGCCTCATCCCCCTGTGATAGCGAGTTAACGAAACCGTTAATCGTATCCATGTACGGAGCTGCCTCTGAAGGTACCTCCTCGCCCCTTGATGACACCCTGAAGAGAATCTTCTCGGACATATCCTTTACGGCTTTTTTCAGGGCCCTTTTGGGATCACCTGAGAGATCTACTGTGGAACCGTAAATCTCGGTCCCCTGGTTCACGTCGATCACCTTGAGGGTCAGCTTGTTACCCGACAGGTTCCCCAGTACAAGGTACTCGGCAATCTTCAGCTTGGAGATGTCATGATAATCAGAGCCCATGGCCTGGGCCTTCTCGTGGATATTGATAATCTCCTGCATGAACTTATCGGCAACCACACTGATGCCGTCAGTTTTAATAAAGAGCTCTTTAACAAGACTGGTGTACTCAGTGCTCTTTGGCTCAGTCCCTTCAAAAGGGAGAATGGCCACAGGTACTGCTGCATAAAGTCCCGCGTTCATAAACAGCAGGGCAATAAAAATTAACTTTTTCATAGAATTCTCCATAAAATTGATATTATTACAGGCACATTAAACAGAACCATGTAATGTTAAATAGACTTTTTTCCTTTCCTGTTTTTTACCGGGTCTAAGGGGCGGAACCCCTTAAAAAAAGCCCCCTTCAGGCTTTTTGAAGGAATCAAACGCCAGTTTGGAAACAAGTCTAATGTATTCACGGCTTATAGCAGGAAAAACATATACCGGCATTTTGAGCACATGGCTTTATTTCCGGTACAATCTGTATACCATGTTATAAATTACCCAATGGCCGCGGAAAAGTCATTACCATGGAAGATTAAATTCAACTGATTTTATCAGCCATGAAATAAAACTGATCCGGTACAGACAACTGCATATATATTCATGATGTTTTCTGAATGTCAAGACTTAATCACTTAACGCCGGTATGAATTATACAAACCTGCCCGGTATGACGGATCTCAGTTTTACATATTACCAATAATGTCATATACATTGCACCGGTCATAACACATCTTCCGGATACCTGACTTCTACCCGCATTTATCTTCCCGGCCCCCAGCCGATGAACCGGGTGTGCATAATTAACTTTTTCCGGCTTCCCCCTGAGGGGGATAATGAAGTTCAGTATTTTTACATGTTTATCAGTCCTCATGGGCGCGGCGGAATAAACATCCGGACATATCATGATGTTTATTCCGCCAGGGCATTAATGGGTGGAGATATGTATGAGAA
>CAYTSF010000230.1:0-3390 GCA_964440335.1 uncultured Leptospirales bacterium | reverse complement strand
GCGGCCAGTAGAAGAAGCTGAAGGATCAATGCCTTCAAACCTGCTGTATTTCCTGATTCCATTTAATTACTCCTTTAAAAAATATTACAGCATTTTACTCAGGATGCCATGCGCTTAAATTCGTCAAGGCGTTCACATTCTTCCGTACCTGCTTTCTCCTTTATCGACTACCGGAACCGATGATTGATGCATTTTTTGCAGGATGCTCCATGCCGTGCGTCTTTGTTGTTAAAATCAGGGATTCATCCCACAGGTTCATTACCTTGCTGCTGAACGAAACAAGTGTTGTGATAATCAGACCCGCTTATCGTCAGTTTCTTTTCAGCGATTAAGAAAGGAAACAAGTCGAATAATTCCCGTCTTTTTTTATATGGAAACTTTTTGTTAAAACTAATATATTCATAATACAATAAGCCTTTAATATGTTCCCGTATCTGAACTGGTAAGTATGAAAAAAATATTATTCCTGATAACATTGCTGATCTTGACGCCGTTGACAGCAGGCCCTGAAGGTAAGTTCAGGGCAGGCATATATAATAACAATCCCAAGGTATTTGTTGACACAAATGGCAGGCCGGCAGGTTTCTTTGTTGATATCACTGATGAAATTGCCCGGCAAAACAATTTCCAGATTGAATACATCAATGGCGAATGGGCTGATAACATCAGAAAACTTGAAAGTGGAGAGCTCGACCTGCTTCTTGATGTTTCCTACACAACAGAACGTGCCCAGAAATTCCGTCTGAATAAAAGATTCGTAATCGAGTCATGGGTACAGGCATTTTCGCTGCCTGCCCGGCGAATATACAGAATTGAAGACCTGCGCGGTAAAAAAATTGCCGTAATAGAAAACTCCATACAGCAGCAGTACCTTAAAAATGATCTGATAAAAGAGTTCAACCTTGACTGCACAGTTATTGCAGTGCAGGGTTACAGGGATATGGTCAGGGCAGTAAAGTCAGGTGAAGCTGATCTTTTTTTCGGTGACAGATTTTTTTACTTCTCGTCAGAACGGCCCGAAGACATAGTACCAAGCCCTGTGGTAATCCGTCCTCAGGGTCTATACTATGCCTTCAGGAAAGACTTTGACCAGGTAATAATCGACAGATTTGACTCCACACTTCTTGTTATGCAGAATAATGGTAACACCGCATACTACCGCGCGATGAACAAGTGGTTTAACAGGGATGCGCAAATGACCATCCCGCTGTGGCTGAAAATAATCATGGCGGGTGTTCCCGCAGTTGCGGCTTTCATTGCACTGCACATGTTTGTGTGGAACCGCAGGCTACGGGCTGCTGTAAAAAGGGAGACTGAAAGACTTTTTGAGAACGAAAAAAAATTCGAATACCTTATCCGGAATTCCGGCGATACATTTGTCATTATAGGAGCCGACGGTGTCCAGAATTATATAAGTCCCTCCTCAGAGAAGGTCACAGGTTATACTGTTGATGAATGTAAAGTACCATTAAACCTGCTTATTCACCCTGACGACATTGAGCATGTACTGGCAGTATTCAATGAATGCATCAAACACCCAGACAGGACCTATCAGGTGCAGTACCGCCATATACACAAAACAAAAGGCTGGGTAAACCTTGAAGCAGTGGGGCAGAGCTATATACATGACCCGGCGATAAACGGAGTTATCGTAAATGTGCGCGACATCACGGAACGGAAAAAAATAGAGAACGAACTCATGCTTTTCCGGGAATCAGTGGAAAACTCAACAGATGCCATTGGATTATCAACTCCTGACGGCCGTCACTATTACCAGAACAGGGCCATGACAGCGTTACTTGGCGAAATAGGGGACAATCCGCCGGCATCGGCATTTGTTGACCGGAAAAAAGGTGAGGATATATTCCGAACAATAATGTCTGGCGGTCAATGGACAGGAGAAGTAAAGATGTATTCCACCGACCGCCAGATAAAAGACATTGACCTTCGTGCATATGCGAACAGGGACAGTTCCGGAAAAATCACGGCGCTTGTCGGGATACTAACTGACATAACAGACCGCAAACGCGAAGAACGTGAAAAAGAGATACTACAGGTGCAGCTTACCCAGGCGCAGAAAATGGACTCGATTGGCAGGCTCGCAGGAGGAGTGGCCCATGACTTTAACAACATGCTCAGCGTTATACTAAACCAGGCTGAAATCGGATTACTCAAGACGCCGCCCGAACATCCCGTGTATGCGAGACTGCTCGAGATCGAAAAAGCAGCAAAACGTTCTGCCAGCCTGACACGGCAGCTTCTGTCATTTGCTCGTAAGCAGACAATCACACCTGAGATACTGGACCTGAACGTTACGATCGAAAAAATAATAACCATGCTCAAGAGACTTATAGGCGAGGACATAGAGCTTGCATGGATGCCCTGCGACAGCGTTTGGCCTGTGAAAGTGGACCCGTCACAGATTGACCAGATACTTGCAAACCTTTGCGTAAATGCGCGGCAGGCAATAACAGATATAGGTCGGATTACCATTGAAACAAAAAATGTCATACTCGATATCTTCAGCAGCAAAGATAATCCGGACCTGGTACCGGGAGAATATGTGATGCTTGCCATAAGCGATAATGGTTCAGGTATGGATGCCGAAATCCGCTCCCATCTTTTTGAGCCGTTTTTCACAACGAAAGATATCGGCAAAGGCACAGGTCTGGGCCTGGCAACCGTTTACGGAATTGTCAAACAGAACAGCGGTGTGATAAATGTGTACAGCGAACCGGGTATTGGAACTACCTTCAGAATTTATTTCCCGAGAAATGCCGGTGTATCCGTTGAGCTTCAACCTCTTGCAATCGATAAACAGCTTGTTACAGGCCATGAAACGATACTCCTTGTTGAAGATGAACCCATGATTATGGAGATAACAGTATCAATGCTTGAAGAATTCGGTTACCGCGTGCTTCCCGCATCATCACCGGACCATGCCTTAAACATAGCAAGAGAATACCCGGAAAACATTGATCTGCTTCTGACAGACGTGGTGATGCCCGGTATGAACGGCCGGGAACTTTCGGCAAAATTATTATCCATCCGCGAAAGCCTTAAAGTTCTTTTCATATCAGGCTATACCGCGAACGTTATAGCACAGCACGGCGTACTTGACGAGGTAGTACACTTCATACACAAGCCATTCACCATGAACGACCTGGCCGTGAAAGTGCGCGAAACACTGGACAGCTGACCCAAAAGACGATCTGGAGAACAACATGAATTTTTAGTGACAAATCCGTCACTCAGGTACAGACGGGCTGTCGTTGAGTATCATCTTCTGCCTGATCCTGTTGTGCATATCGTACTCGTCCATCAGCTTGTAGATTTCCCAGAACGAATAGAAGAGCGACAGGAGCATTGGCCCGATTATTACGCCCGGAA
>CAYTSF010000229.1:0-3430 GCA_964440335.1 uncultured Leptospirales bacterium | reverse complement strand
ACCGGCAGGATCGCCTGCATGGGCATGGTGTCATCGTCAGCAGTGAGGGATATTGAGTACGTGCTCGAGAGGAAGCTCAGGGTGCTGGCGGGCGGGGATTATCTCCACTCCGGCGGCATAGACGCGGTAGTCGAGATGCTCAACAGCACTGACCGGGGAACAGAGAAGATTGTGATCGAGGCCATTGAAGATAGCTATCCTGAACTTGCGGACGAAATAAAGAAACGCATGTTTATCTTTGAAGATATAGTGCTCCTTGACGACAGGTGCATACAGAAGGTGCTCAGGGAGGTCGATAGCCAGGATCTTGCGAAGGCGCTCAAGGGCTCATCGTCAGAGGTGCAGGAGGCGGTATTCAGAAACATGTCAAAACGTGCGGTTCTGCTTCTGAGGGAGGACATGGACTTCATGGGGCCAATACGCCTTGCCGATGTGGAATCTTCCCAGCAGAAGATAATCAATATTATCAGGAAGCTGGAAGATTCAGGAGATATTATCGTTGCCCGCGTGGGCGAAGATGAACTTGTTGTGTGATGAAAGGAGCTGATAATGGCAATGATTGATTTTTCAGGAATATTTGATACGTGCGGTGAGTTCAGGCCCTTCGCGGGATTTGAGGGATTATGCTCGTCGCTGGTCTCATTCAGCGAAAAGAGCAGGAGGGAGGGGCTGCTGGCCCTTGAGGATGACCTTGAGTGCATCGAAAACACCATGCTCAACAGGATGATTCAGCTCGTGGTGGACGGCACTGACCCTGAACTGGTAAGGTCCATCGGCGACAGGATGATAATGAGTTCCCTCCACTCACTGGAGGAGATACTGGCGTGCGTTGAGTTTGCGGGCATAAACACGGGGAGGAGCGGATATGACGGTACCGTATTATCCTACATCAAAAGCCGCGACCTGGGCCCCTATGCCGAACTTGCGGCGTCGATATGCGCGTCGCTGCCTTCGCTGGCCGGAGGTCAGGCTGATGCCGGGGGAAGGATGGCTGATATCCTGGAGCTCATGGGAAGCGGCATGGATGACGACCTGAAACATGAACTTATGATGAACCATATGGATTCAATTATTTATACAAACAGGGTGTATAATGAGATTGTCCTCACCGGGGCGCTGGGCATCCAGGCCGGAGACAACCCCAGGGTGCTGGCAGAAAAGCTGCGGGCGCATGTCCCCGGCGTTTTATGGAATGAGTGCAGGGCAGATGGTGCGGGATTTGCGGAAGAATGCTGCGCCGGGACTCCGCCCGGTGAAGTAACATTTCCAGGCCTGGTTGTAATTGATGAAATAATAGCGTCCATGGACCATGCCACAGGCGAATTCATCCCCGCATCAAGGTTCGCAAAACTTGCCGGTGACGGGTTGTTTCTTCCCGGCGATAATACAAAAGTTTCCGGCGGCAGCCTTCTTGCTTCGATCAACGGGGACATCGTATTTGCAGAGGGCAGGATCAATGTTGAACTGCTCTATGTTGTGAACGGTGATGTATGCCTGGAAACCGGCAGCGTTGTTTTTATGGGCAGTATTGCTGTCAGGGGAGATGTGAGGGAGGGCTTCAGCGTGAACGCAAAGGGTAATGTTTACATAGCCGGCAGGATTGATGAGGGTGCGGCTGTGACTGCCGGGGGGAGCGTAATCCATGTCTGAGAGATCTGTCACTCTTATGTTTTATAACGTGGAGCACATGGGCAGGATGTTCTACAGGAACGGTTTTGCCGAACCGGAGATTCCGAGGATAAACGCCTTCGCGGAGATAGTTCATGGCATCAGGCCCCATATCCTGGGAATTGTAGAGGCGGCAAAGAAGGAATGGATGCATAAACTGCTCATTGAGCAGACTGTGCTGTCTGAGCTTGGCTACAGGGTGGCCCGGAGCACCTGCGACCGTGGCATGCATGAACTTGTGTTTTATTACCGGGAACCACTGGAGCTCATCTCGCTCGATGAGAACATCTCCTTTTATGACAGATGGTCAGAGGACATTGATGATGACGGCATAGAGGAGATATTCCAGTTCGAGAAGCAGCCGCTTGAGGCGGTATTCCGCCTTGCAGGGAGCGACGAGACCTTCATGGTGATGCTCGTTGCGACCAAGTCAAAGGGGGTCTTCGTTTCGACCGATGTGCTCCGGTACCAGAAACTGGCACTGGCCAACAGGAAGAAACTCAGCGCCCAGGCCGGTAAAATACGGCAGAGGCTCGACTCCCTGCTCCATGAAAATCCTGCAATGAAAATAATCGTCACGGGCGACCTGAACGATGACCCCGGCGTTGACAGCTACGAAGGCCTCCTGGGCCACAGCGCCCTTGAGAAGATCATGGGCTCGGTCTTTGAACCTGAACTTATTTTTCACAACGCGCTCCACTACTGGACCCGCGACAAGGCCAGGGCCCGCGAACTTTATACAACAGAGTTCCATGACCCCATCGTGAAGAACGAGGCAATGCACAGGTTCTGGATTGACCACATACTGGTCTCGCCGGGCATGAGGCATGGTACAGGGCTGCGCTATGTAAATGACTCGGGCATGATCGCTGAGAAGACACCTGTCGCGCGCATGGTCTCTGACCACTTTCCGATTTTCTGCCGCTTTGAGTACTGAACGCCCGGAGGTCTTTTTGCGGGGCAGGTATCGAGTCCTGAGGATGCCTTCATCTTCGCATGGATATGAAAAAAATATTCCGTTTTTTTATGGTCATATTCTGACCGGTCAGGGGATGTCTTGCATTTTTATAATACCATGATATAATAATCCCGCATGGTTACACGGGCTCATGCAGCGCCGGGGCCATTTTAAAAACAATATATGGAGAAATTATGAAGAATAAAAAGATGCTCTTCCTTGCGGGGGTGATGGCGTTGCTATGTGTGATAGATATTGCGCTCTTCGTTGCCACGCATAATCCGGTCCAGCTCATTGTGGGGATACTCATGGGGATACTGGCCCTTGTTACATGGATCAGGAACTCATAAGTACCATACACTTTTTTGAAACAGGCGTGAAGCTGATAACATAACAGGAGGATGTAATGTCAGAATCAATTATTGTGAAGAGATATACTTTTGTTGCGGTAATGATGTACTTTAATGCCGCGATACTCTGCCTGGGGACAGTGGCCGGGTTTGCCGGGGGTAATATGCGCATGGCAGTTCCGGGACTTGCGCTTTTCATGCTGCAGGGCGCGGCAGGTTATCTTCTCTTTAAAGAGAAGCGTGAAGGATGGATCATATCGCTTGCGGTCAACGCGGCGTTCTGCCTGTTTTCCCTTGCATGCCTGATCTTTGATTTATCGGGCACAGCGGCGCAGCTTAACCATGTGCTGCAGTATTCGTCATATATATTTTATGTTATACTCTCCTTGCCCTTTAATGCAGGCGGAGATACCGCGGGTAAGGTTCTGTATGCGCTCTGCTTTATAGGTTACCC
>CAYTSF010000228.1:0-3505 GCA_964440335.1 uncultured Leptospirales bacterium | reverse complement strand
ATTTATTATGGATAATATAATATCTTCAGCAATAATTGTCATGCATATTAATTGACCCGGAAGCAGTTAATGTAATGCAGCATGTTTCAATACACTGATCCGACCGGGAAGTCGTCCATGTTAATACTTTGCCGATGCCTGGCAGAGGTGCGGGAATCCATAATGGCAATTTATACGATATATACCAGAGACACACGGAAATACCTTGTCGAAAAACATTTCTTCCCCCCGAATTTTTGATTGTAAATCACTACTAAACAATAGCAACTGTGAAAATAAAGTTTTGAATTGCCGCGTCGCTTTCGGCGAGGGGAAACTGGAACAACTTATTCTACTGTTGACGTAGGCTGCGCAGTGGACGGGTCTTCTGAATTATGGCTGATATGGGTTGCAGAATAAACGCATCATACAAAATTTGTGCTTAATCCTTCAGCAAGAACTTTTATCTTTTCAGAATAATCCCGCAGGAGCTCGGTGTTTTCAGCGTTTTTCTGCACCATCTGACTTGTACCGTCAACAGACTGGACTATTTCAAGTATAGCAAGCTTCTGTTCCTTCATTGAAATATCAATAATCTCGGATTTCTCCTTAACGGCTTCAGCACGTTCATTCATTATTTTTTTCAGTTCCTTCTGCCTGCTGATTTCACTGATGGTATCAAGGGACTTACCCTGGATTTTATTGAAGTTCACCATGATGCTCTGAATAAATGCCAGGATATTTTCAATGCTCCTGTTCCCCTCTTCAACATCTATGCGGTTGGTCTCGATCAGTCCCGTTATCTGTTTGAGCTGCTGCTGTGAAGTATCGGCAAGCTTTCCAATCTCATCTGCAACAACGGCAAATCCGCGCCCGAACTCACCGGCCCTCGCGGCCTCAATCGCCGCGTTCAAAGAGAGAAGGTTTATCCTGTCAAAAAAATCTTTTATGATGGACGTTACTGTTTCAACCTCAACCGAGTTATGCGATATCTTCCTGTTGGTCCGCTCAAGGTCTTCAGAGGATTTTCTGCCCTGTTCCGCAAGAAGTACAAAGCTGCTGAACAGTTCGTTGATTTCGGTCGAATGGCCTTCGGTACTATCTATTGATTCCGCAAGGGTATTAAGGCAGTCAACAAGGTTCATTAACGCCTTGTTCTGGTCCACCGCCTGTACTGCCACATTTTCTGTACCGGATGATATCTCTTCAAGGGTAGCCGTGAGCATCTCCACTGAAGCAGTCTGGTTCTGCGCATTATCATTGTATGAATCGATAAGCCTGGAGTTAAAATCAATGGAGTTCTTGAGTTCCTCCGAGGTGGATTTTATGGTCGCAAGGAGATTATTAATGTACACAAGCTGGTCAGAATTTTTTTTAGATTCGGTTTTAGTCTGCTCAAGCCCCTGGTGCATAAACCTGCTGGCAAAAAAACATACAACATAGACGCATGAAATGATAATGCTCCCATCAAGAAAAGTTGTTTTTGCAACTATCTTCATGATACCCTCTGCCGATGGAAGCGCGATTGCGAAGTAGTAAACCGCTTCAACGACAAGAAAAACAACAAAGATGATGGCCGAAAGAATCTGCGGACAGAAGAACGTGGCATATACGACATCCAGCAGCATGAAATAGCCGAGAGAAGATCCCGCGAGATGAACAGGGGCTGAGAGGAATCCGGCAGATGCCACAACACATGCCGCAACCGCCATTACATTCATTCCAATTTCGGCTTTGCCCTTAAAAACCGAATAGAGCGAAGCAGTTGCAATAACAATAACCGGAAGCGCAAGCTTCAATGTATTGTAAAGCCTGGCTTTATCCTCATAAGTAGTTGCCGCAAAACAGAGCCCGGACATAAGAAGGATGAAAAATATATCTGAATAACCGGTAAACTGGGCTTTCTTATAAATTAAAAGATCTGTTGAGCCCTGTATCCGGCCGAACAGAAAGTTGTCAATTTTTGTACGAATATTCATATTCATTACACTTCCGGGTATTGTAGATTTTAACAAATATAAAGCTGCATTGTATTTTCATTAACACAGATAATCCGGCACCACCTCTCAGCACCGCAACCAGAAGACAGGAATATCATCACCGGGAACCAGGTCGGTTGCCGGGACATGATAAATGCCAAAATACGTCAAAAGGTTACATCGGCATGATAGAAATATTGCAAACAGCTATTTGTATATATTTTATTATAAACGAATTTACCGCTTCAGTCAAACAGATTTTAGCAGTTGCCTTAAAAAGTCAGCGGCCGGATTTTGTCAGGAGATGAAGGATGATAGCTGGCAGTAATTCATATAACTAAAGTTTAACGCTAAATCGTAACACACTGCCGTTTCAGCGATGTTCTTCCTGTAAACATTGGAGCCTGCCGGAGCGGGAGAAAATATTCCTTTCAGTTACAACATGTCAGCTTCACTTATCATTATTACCCATTTCAAAACCGCTTATGAAGCGGCCGGTTATGAGCTTTACCAGGTAGAACCCGAATTCCGGATTCTGGTAGTACAGCTGTTTAACCCCGCTGTCGGTTATTGAATAGAGCTCCATATCATCATCCATGCATATGGCGGTATCTGTCCTGCTGTTAAATGGCGAGAATATACCCATCTCTCCGAGCAGGCGGCCCTGCTCAAGCACCATATCCTTCTCCACCAGCCGGACCCTCCCCCTGCATATATAGTACATCTTATCCGCAAAGTCCCCCTTGCTGAAAATTGTATCACCCTGTTTTGTCTGTTCCCTGGTCATGAAGGGGATAAGGGACTGCAGCGAAAAATTTCCGCCTGAAGCCTCCCTGACGCTTTTAATAAGGTTTTTCATCTGGAGAAGCCTTATGATGTTCAGCGGAAAAAGAAACGCGTGCAGTATTATCACCGGGTATAATCCGGCGCCAATGCCGTATGTTATGAAGGCAATATTGCTGGCAATGGCAATAAGCCTCAGGGGGATTATTGTTCTCATGTAAAAACTTGCTGCAACCAGTACTGATGCCAGATAACCTGCCGCTTCAATCCATATATTCATTTAAACTCTCCAGCTATTTTTATCAGGGATTAACCTGCAAACTTCCCGGCAAAAAACATAACAGCTTTTATGCGGCATAAAATTATTCAAACTTTTTCGTCCTGCAGTTGAACTTGTAGCGCTTCCCCACTTCCTGCCCCTGGTCAGTATAGTTGTAGATAAAGAGTTCTGTTGTCCCGCACTGGCCCGCTTCCTCAATAATGGAATTCCCGTCTGGCGGAAAATCGACCGCGGTAAAACTGCTCCCGTCATAGAGATAAACATCCACCCATGAGCTGTCAGAGACGCCGCCGGAAAGGATCACGTCGATGTACTGGTCATTATCTATGTAAACAAAGGAGACACGCGCGCTTGTGGGGCAGGCATCGAGCCCGAGTTTTTTCTCAACCTCGAAGTCGTTCCACTTTCCGTCTTTGTAATACCAGAGCCCCTGTGCTGTCTCAGGATTGAACTCAAGGCAGCCCGCGGCATAAAACTCGACTAT
>CAYTSF010000227.1:0-3534 GCA_964440335.1 uncultured Leptospirales bacterium | reverse complement strand
GTAGTCCTTGTCGGGCTTTTCATCGGCCCACTTGTTGAAAAGGTCCTTCAGCGGTACAGCGGGATAAACGGGTGCTGCAAATTCAGGCCTGTCATAGTTTACCGCCCATTTGTCGTGCCATTTAATTACATCATCATCAAAGTCTTTAAGCCATGGTTTTTCAGCATACAGGTGCTGGTTGCTCCTCCATCTTGTGTTAGTCATGATATTCCCCTCTATTTTTATTTGTTGTATGTGCGGAACCGGGTGTATCGTGAGAATAAAAGCCTATTTTTAAAGAACGTACGGTATTAAATGCAGCAATGTATTGAGATGTGCATGCTCAGATGTATGGTTTCTTATAACAGGCTGAATGATTTCTGTCAATATTAATTATAGGTTTGATGTTGTTTCCATCCCGCCTCCGGCGGGCGGGAAAGGCGTTTGAACTCTGCCAATCTCTTCTGCAAAAATCTTCTCCAGTTCAGATACGCAGCTTTCCAGGCGGTACTGCCCTGCGTATTCAATATACCTGCGGGTGAATTCGTCCTTTAACGCGGCGTTCTCCATCCAGTATTCAATCCTTTCTTTCAGCGAATCGCTGTTGCCGGCTTCGAAGAGGTTCATCCCGTCCAGTGCGAACTGTGCCGTGGCCGTTATCCTGCTGTTGGATATTACAGGCACAAGCCCGCAGCTGAAGGCCTCCATGCAGCCGATTGCTTCAATCTCTGCGTCCGATGCATGAACGTAAAGGTCTGAATAATTTATGATGTCAAGAAGCTCATCCTGGGTGTGGAGCCCGAATATCACGGGGTTGGTTAATCCTTCTGAGAGCCTCTTCAAATGCCCCTTCCATGGTCCCTGGCCTGTAAGTATGATCTGGATCTTTGATTCGTACCTGCATTTCCTCACTGCTTCAATAATCAGGTCCTGGCGCTTCTCACGTGAATACCTGCCGATCATGAGGATAACATATTTATCCTTTAATTCATCGGGCCTCCTGGCCTCCTTTGGCGCAAAGTGAGGGCTTATGCCATTGGATATGACATGAAGCTGCGACCTGTACCCGTGCTGCTTTAACTGGCTGGCGATCATATGCGAGGGGCAGTGGACATGGTCGAAGCTGTCGTAGAAATTCCTGAACCAGCGGTATATGAAATCATTCACCAGCCTGAACCTGTTTAAATATATGGTTGATGAAATATTCTCTGGCTGGCAGTGGAACGCAGCAGTGGTGGGAATAGATAGCTCATCGCAAATTTTCTTCGCCACGCGCCCAAGCCTGAAGGGAAGGAGGAAGTGCACGATGTCCGCGTCTTTCACCGCTTCGCGTATGATCTCTTTGTCTGCCTTTGCAAAGACCATCCCCTGCGAAAGGGCCACCTGGTACAGCACAGGCACGCGTGAGATCCCTGTGGAATAGAGGATCTCTTCACCGTGGCAGTCCGCGCCCAGCACGCTGACAACATGACCGTGGCTGCGCAGGGTTTCTGCGAAACGGCGCGCTGTCATGGTGGTTCCGTTGTTCCCCTTGTCGTATTGGTCTATAACCAGCGTTATTTTCATACAACGGTTCCAGCCTGTTATGCTTTATTATACGGTATCGCGCGGGCAAAATCAAGATAATCGGGGAATAACCGGGCAACTGCATTTGAACATGCCGCGACCGTTCCATATCTTATGTAACAGCGTTTGACGCGATGAACACCTGGAGGCAGTCATGGATGATTTTGACAGACTCGGAAGCGATGAAGAGAGGATTGAATACCTTGAAAACCTGCTGAAGCCTGTGGCAGATGGTATTTCGGGCAGGACCCGGCTTGTCAGGTCAGAGGAAGATGTGCATTGCACGGGTATTTTTGAGAAGAGGCCTGTAAGGTTGATCATGAGCATAAATACCGGCGGCCTGGATGTTGAGGTAAAGCTTAAAAACACGGTGGGTACTATACTTTTAAGCTATGACCCTGACGCAGCAGAACCTGATGATGAGGCGGATGAGGAATGGCAGGAAGGTGAGGAGCAGCGGTATTTCATCGCACCCTGTTTTTACCTTGAGGGTTACCCCGACAGGCTTGCTGCTGAGAAAAAGATACTTGAATCGCTGGACGCCGCAGAGCTCGGAAAGCTCACCACGCTGATGAAAAGGCTCGGCATAGGATGGGTAAATGTTGATGCCGAAATAATGTCCTGCGGACTCTTTGAGATACTGCTCGACGCGGGTGAAATCATGGGAATAGTTCGTGCCATGAACAGCTTTGCCCTGCTGTTCGAGAAAGAAGGTGAACAGGTGGATGCGCAGCCTTCATTTACTGTTGATGGTGTCGCGGTCAACCCTGAACTTATTGCCGCTGTCATGCTCTGCCCTTACTGCAACCAGAACGTAGCAGTAAAAAAGGATAGGAAGTGCCCTAACTGCGGCGCAGGCCTGTAGCATGACACCTGTTTTCCACGGTGTAAATATAATCCCTGAGATTGCATAGATTGAACATGGTACCTTTTCAGTTCTTGACAACGGGTCAATGGTGTGATAATGGAGTTTCTGTGCCCGAATTCCATTAAAAGCATGGCTGCGGTATATTAAACCAGTGATGTCAGCAACATTTCGGGAAAAATAGTTTTCATTAAAAAAACGCGGTGAGATGACAATGACTAGAATAATGAATATCCTGTTTATCCTTTTTGTTATTGCTGTAAACCTGTTATCATATTTTTATCTTATACCATATTGCCAGAAAATTGCCAATAGTCACATGAATGAAGGCCCTTTCTGGGGCTGGATGCTGATTGTAATCGCCTTTATTGTGCTGGTCATAGTCTTTAAAAATAGAAAATCCATTTCAGGTGCAATCATTGCTGAAGTTGTATTGTTTGTAATATCAATTCTTGTATTGTCATATAAGCTGCATGGTCTCTATTGTATTCCCTGTTCAATATCAGGGTGAAAGAACCAGTACCTGAATTCTGCAGAACTTTAAGGAGGAATCAACATGGAACCCTATGCGCGAAAATATCCTCTCTTTGCATTGTGCGGGCTCAACTGCGGTTTGTGCCCGCGCTTTCATACAGATGGTACATCAAGGTGCCCCGGATGCGGAGGTGAGGACTTTCATTTAAAGCATCCCGCATGCCATGTAATCACCTGCAACAGGAAACACGACAGCGTTGAGTTCTGCTTCCAGTGTGGAGAGTACCCGTGTAAACGTTACAGCAGCCCTTCACCGGTTGATTCTTTCATTACCTACACGAACGTGCTGGCTGACTTTGAAAAGGCCCGGCGCAACATGGGTACTTACCGTAAAGAGCTGGACACGAAGGTGACAATACTCCGCGAACTCCTGGACAACTACAACGATGGACGCAGGAAGAACTTCTACTGCCTTGCGGTGAACCTCATGCCGTTGCCGCAGCTTAAAGAGATCATGAAAGTATTGATAAGGAGATAAAACCGCTGCAGGCAGACCTGAAAGAGAGGGCAAAACTTGCAGTGGAAAAGATCGAGGCCGCTGCGGCGAAGTTGGGAATTGAATTTAAACTCAGGGCGAAGCAGTAATACAT
>CAYTSF010000226.1:0-3651 GCA_964440335.1 uncultured Leptospirales bacterium | reverse complement strand
TATTATAAATATGCTTTTCTACTGTGCTGACTGATATGGACATCTTTTCACTGATCTCACTGTTTGAATAACCTGCCTGTATCAGTGCGATTATCTCTTCTTCTCTTCTTGTGATGTTATATTTTTTCTGAAGATCCACGGCTGGTTGTTCGTTCTTTAAGGTTGCTGGTGTGTAAAGAAAGAACATGCAGAAAATGACACTGAGAGTATTGATGATAAAGAAATAGACCGGGAGCAGTATACCGGTTTCACCACTCAAAATATCAAACATGCCAAGCGGAAGGTAAGTAATTGCGAGTACAAGAAATGTCAGAACTATGATTTTTAATCTTTTATCGGTCATATGCTTCAGATTGAATATGGCTATACCGACGCAATAGATTATGATTAAAATAAAGAACGCATCAAAAATTACACTGTCATATAAAAAAGTGAATTTAAACAGTGCTTTAAAAAAGTACAGGGATAAAACAGATAACGATATCAATGAGAAAATAATTTTTTTTGAGCGGTTTAATTCAACAAGCATCACATGGTTTATCAGTACAGGTAAAACAAACATAAAAAGAGAGAATCCGAAGGCTTTTGCTGTTTTTAAAAAAAACAATAATTCTTCATTACGCGGAGGGAAGCTTTCAAAATACAGTTTTACGATTGAGTACAGCACTTTAGAGAACATCGAAAATAACAGAAGAGAAAAATATAGATAAACTTTTTTATGGTGCCTGAAATAGAGAAAAATAGTGCTGCTTATGGTGACAAATCCGGATGATAAAGCGATCACGTAAAGAATAAGCGGGAAGTTTTTCATTTTGTATTCATAATGCCCGGGAAATTTTTATACTACGGATGATAATAAAAACACAATGAGCATTTGTCAATTAGTCCGCGCCCTGGAGATTTTAAAATGAAGATAAATAAGACATATATGCCATTTTTTTATTGACTTTTTATGTGCCGACCATATAGTCGCCGACCAGAGAGTCGGAGATTATGAAAAAAACATTTTCCAGAATATCAGAAGAAAAACGAAGCCGCATTATCGAAAGTTCAATCGAGGAATTCGCCGAGTGGGGCTATGAAAAGGGCTCCCTGGACAGGATAATTAAAAAATCCGGCATATCCAAGGGGGGGCTTTACGAATACATATCGTCAAAGCAGGAGCTCTTTCTGTTTGTGGCGGAACATGCCTATAACCTGTTATATGATCATATAAATACTGCCATTAATTCAGAGGGCGAGAAGCTTCCGGACGACATACTGGACAGGTTCCACCTCGTGGCGAGCAAGGCCATAGACTTTTACCTGGAGAACCCCATACAGATCAAGCTCATAATCATGACAGCGCACATTGTTGACGAGGATGTCTCCTCCAAGGTGAGGCAGATTTTTTTCAGCAGGTTCAGGGGGATCTTCGGTGATGCCGAAAAGTCACAGATGGCATATGAATTTGACAGTGTCCTCAACCTCATGGAGTGGCTGCTGCTGAAGACCCGCAACCATTTTCTGCGCGTGTTCATTTCGGGACAGGACGCGGAGAGCGTTAAAAAAGAATACATGGCAGAATGGGATTTTATTGTCTCTGTCCTCAGAGATGGAATATATAAAAAAGTTAAGGAGTAACGGATGCTTGGATTAAGTGGACTTGGCGTTTTCCTCGCCTACACCCTGTCCATTGCCGCGGCCCTTCTGTGCGTGGTTTATGGAATAAAAAACTGGAACACCCCGTCGGATGATGTTGTAAACAGTGAGATAGCTGAAGAGATGAAATGGGAGCAGCATGAACCGGATAACAACGGGGAGGTGAAGAAATGAGCCACCTGTTGATGATAACAATTGTAACGCTCATTTACCTCATAATCACTGCCTATCTTGGATACCTGGGGTACAGGCACACAAAGAGCGAGACAGATTTTCTCCTTGCCGGGAGAAAGACTCACCCTGTCATTATGGCCATCTCGTATGGTTCGACATTTATAAGTACTTCGGCAATCGTGGGCTTCGGCGGTGCCGCTGCCGTCTTCGGTATGGGCGTTCTCTGGCTCACATTCCTCAACATAATGGTTGGAATTTTTATCGCGTTTGTCATTTTCGGGAAGAGAACGCGCAGGATGGGGCACAGGCTCGACGCGCATACGTACCCTGAGCTCATAGGCAAACGTTTTGACAGCAAGCTGCTGCAGTCCGCTTCAGGCCTTATGATATTCATTGCAATGCCGCTATATGCGGGCTCGGTTATCATTGGCGGCGCGCAGTTTGTAGCCCAGGAGCTTTCGATCTCTTATGAAACCGCACTTTTCTTCTTCGTGGCCATTGTTGCAATTTACGTAATTATGGGCGGGCTTAAAGGGGTACTTTACACCGACGCGTTTCAGGGCGGGATTATGTTCATAGGGATGATCATACTTCTGGTGTCCACATACTGGATGCTTGGCGGTGTGGTTGACTCGCACAGGGCCCTTTCGAATCTCGCGCCTGAGGGCGTTAAGGTCTTCGGCCCTAAGGGGTTCCTGGGATGGACTGCAATGCCTGCAGCAGGTTCGGTCATGTCATGGCAGCTCATATCATCCATAGTAATGGGTGTTGGTATAGGCGTTCTCGCACAGCCGCAGCTTGCAGTGAGGTTTATGACTGTAAAGAGCGACAGGGAGCTTAACCGCGGTGTTGTAACAGGCGGCGTCTTTATACTTATGATGACAGGCGTTGCCTTTTCCGTGGGGGCGCTCTCTAATGTTTATTTTTTCAACAATCCGGCGTTCGGCAAGATATCACTCCTTGCTGCAAACAAGAATGTTGATAACATAATTCCCCTTTATATTCATAGTGCGATGCCCGGATGGTTCGGCGCGATTTTTATGGTTACTCTGCTTGCCGCTGCCATGTCAACTCTCAGCGCCCAGTTCCACACAATGGGGTCCGCTTTCGGACATGACTTCCTTGAAAAGGGGCTGAACGTCAAAACCAGCAAACCGATTTTTACAATCAAGATGGCCATGGGTGCAGGTATCATTATTGCGACGCTGGTAGCATACGCTCTGCCGAAATTTTTTGAACAGGGATCTGCGATAATCGCGATCGGAACTTCGCTGTTTATGGGGCTGTGCGCGGCGACCTTTCTGCCGCTTTATTTCGGCGGATTGTTTACGAAGCGTATCACAAAGGCAGCGGCAATCGCGGGATTCTTTACGGGCCTCGTTGTTGCATTGTTCTGGATGCTCTTTATATTTTCAAAGACCTCCGCGCCCCTGGGATTGTGCAACCTGATTTTTCATGCGCCGGCTATTTCTTTGAAAATGCAGTTCGTTGACCCCATAGTCGTTGCTCTGCCGGTTTCAATTGTTGTTACGGCAGTTGTTACATTCGCTACAAAGCCTCCTTCAGAGGAACACATAAAGAAGTGTTTTGGTGATGTATAGTTGTTAATGTCAAGTAACCTCTTTTATTAATTAAGCCGGGTATATGCCCGGCTTTTTTTTACATTGCAGGATTTTATGAATGAGATGCAGCATCAGGGAATATATTGCGTGTTATGCCGGGTTCCCGGTACGGGCAGGCGGTTGCATGAATTTATGCCTTGTAATCCTCAATCTCTCTGTTCAGGTTTTCTATCATCGAAGTGAGTCCCTTCGAAGTTGAAGACATCTCTTCGAT
>CAYTSF010000225.1:0-3656 GCA_964440335.1 uncultured Leptospirales bacterium | reverse complement strand
GTCTCGCGTTTCAGGGTAGCGGGTGATGAATTCCAGGAGGCATGGTCATGGGTCTACGGAACCTGGCTTCCGCAGAGCGGGTACCAGCCCGATGACAGGGCGTGTTTTGAGCTCTACCCCGAAGAGCCGGCTGGCGGGAAGTTCACTGTTGACATATGCATCCCGGTTAAGCCGCTGTAGCATTAACAGTTCAGCCCCGCGATGTATCGCAGGGCTGAACCTCTTTCCACCTATACTTTTTCAATGAAAACCTATTTGCTGATGTCCTGGTATGAAAGGAGCATGGACGATACCGCGGCAATTAATTGAGACTGGTCCCTGCTGCAGTTTTTCGCAATGTAGACCCTGCCGTCACCTGAAACTTCAACCACTGCCACAAGCTTTCCCGCGTCATGGATATAGAACCCTGTGATAAAGAACGCATCCCATGCACCCTCTGACTTGTTGGTTGACGAGATGTCAAGGCTCACTCCCTTACCTGTTAATTTGCCGCGTATTTCGTGGTTTATATTTGTTATATCCAGTGAGAGGTTAAGGTCATAAGCCCTGCTGCTTCCGGTCTTGAGGCTGCCCCTGAGCGTGCTGCTGTACACTGTCGTTGAAGTCTGCCTGAAAGTTTTGGTAACCTTTTTTCCCTCCACTTCCACCTCAGCCCTGGACTCATACTTTCCCGAAGAGGTAAAACCATCAGGGCCCTTAACATCAACAGTATAGGCCTGTTCCCTGACAGTGATATCTTCGCCTTCCCGTGTGCCGGGTTTCTTCATAATTTCGGTGCGGGTCCAGTCAGCCCCGTACCCGCCGAATGTGCATTTTCCCGATAAAGAATTGAAGCCGGTCCGGCCTGCAACATCATATATTAAAAATTCCGTTTTCTGCGCACCATCGGGAAAAGGGACCTGCGGTGTATTACATCCCTGCACAGCTGAACATACAAGAAATATTACTGCGTAAATCCTGAGTTTATTCATTTTCATCCTTCCATGTTTCTGAGATTTATGGTGCACAATATCACAAGGAGTTATAAAATCAAGCTCTTTATTGGAATTGACCCTATCCGTGAATATTGCATGCGCCGGTAACTACTATCCGGCATGAATAAATAATTTTGACATTGCACGTGACTGTATATATATTTTCTCACAGACTCCTTTATTGATATTCACCGGGGGACAGGTTAGATTATACAAAATTTATCTGTTCATGGCAAAACATTCACCAATTATAAACTGTACCGCGCAGCATTACCGGCCGGCGGCCTATCGCCGGCAAAGGCAGCAGCAGGCGGTGTATAGCAGTCAGATTTTCATGAAGGGAGGACAAAACAATGGCCCATGTTGCTCTCATAGGCGCTGAAACAGAAGAAAACCTTGCGCTGAGGTACATTGAAAGCTCACTGGCCTCCAGCGGCCACAGCACCGTAATAATACCGTTTAACAGCAGACATGACATCGAACGCTGCGCGAAGACAATTGCCGAATCGGGCGCCGGCATAGCAGGACTCTCAATGGTATTCACCGCGCGCGCCAGGGAATTCGCAGACCTGGCAGCCGCTGCAAGGAGCGCGGGATACACCGGGCACATAACAGCAGGCGGACACTTCGCCGCGTTCAACGCCGAGGTCATATTAAACGACATGCCCTCAATAGATTCTGTCGCAGTGGGCGAGGGTGAAAGCATTATGATAAACCTGGCGGGCAGCCTGGAGGACCTTTCCATTGTGGACGGGCTTATATGGCGCGCCGGTGACGGCTCTGTTGTAAAGAACAGCGTGTGCGTCCCCCCGGCTGACCTTGACTCGCTCCCCTACCCCACGCACAAGCACCCGCCCGACACCTACCACGGCCTGCCCGTGGCCAACATCCTCTCCTCAAGGGGATGCACTTCGTCATGCTCCTTCTGCTCCATATCCGCATGGCACAGGATGTGCGGAGGCGAACGCCTGAGGTTGCGCGACCCTGAACACATCGCCCGCGAGATGGCAGCCCTCTACAGGCAGGGCTACAGGATATTCAATTTTCATGACGACAACTTTGTGCTGCGAGACAGCGCTGCCATGAAGGAGAGGCTCGCAAAACTTAGCGAAGCCCTACGCAGTGAAGATGTAGGCCCCATAGCCTTTGCCGTAAAGTGCAGGCCCGACTCCGTTGACAGTGAAATTTTTGGACTCATGAAGGCCATGGGGCTCTTCAGGGTCTTCGTGGGGATCGAGGCCGGAACAGAAATATCTCTCTCCATGCTCGGCAGGGGCCATAAAGTTTCTGACAACATAAAGGCCCTTGAAATACTGAACAGCCTGAACCTGCAGGTCTGCTTTAACATGATACTGCTCAACCCCGACTCCACGCTTGAAGACCTGGAACAGAACGTGGCATTTCTGCGCCGCTTCCCCGGCAACCCCATGAACTTCTGCAGGGCCGAGGTCTACGCGGGTACGCCCCTTGAACAGAAGCTGCGCTCATCGGGAAGGCTTATTGGCGACTACACCGGCTACGATTACCGCATTGCCGACCAGAGGGCCCAGAGAGCCTTTGAGCTCATGAACCGCATACTCTACATGCGCCACCACGCCCAGGGGAACGTGCACCATGCCTCCATGATACTGGACTACGAAAGCCACCTGAAGGCGCACTTCTTCAGGATGAAGGAATCGCTGAAACAGAGCGTAAGGGAATTCATCACCAGGGTCAACATAGATTCATGCGACAGGCTCGCCTCAATCATCAGGTTCAGCGCAGAGGGCGCGGCGTCACAGTTCAGCACAGAGTATTTCATCGAAAAGGAGGGGCGCGCGGTAAGCTACGCGGACACGCTGTTCAGGAAGGAATATGAAACGCTCCTGCTTAAAATCCGGGGGACATCAACGCGCCTCATATTTGCAAGGCATTTCAACATCTCCAGGGTAGCGGCATACCTTGGCATTGCTGCTGCGCTCACTGTCGCAGCGCCTGACTGCATGCCCGAGACACACATGTGCGAAACCGTACCGGCTTACTACTACACCGGCTGGCTTGATGATTCAACATACAACCAGGTCGGTACAGGCAAGCCGGACAAAAACAACACATCCATTGTTGCAAAAAAATCCTCGGCAAGGAAAAACGCAATCATCAACGCGAAGTTTGAGATCGTGCGGTACATCTTCCGCGTTGAGCTTAAAAGTGTTGAGGAGTTCGACAGGTTCAGGCCGGGAGTCATATACGGCGAAGAGATCATGGAAGCCGTGAGGAGCGGCAAAATTTTCAGGGAGGACTATGACCAGGATGGCAACTGCGAGCTGCGCTACCAGGTCACTCTCCCTGACATGAGGAAGAAGGTCTACAAAATACAGGGCGTGCAGACGGAATAGCAGCCTGCAACTCCACAGTCCGGGGAGGCTATATATCCTTCATTATGCCAAGGAGCAGGGCCATGTCTTCCGGTGTGCCTATTGTTATGCGGACAAAATCGCGTATCCCCTCAATGTCAAAGTAACGCACCAGTATACCCTTCTCTTTTATGCGCTCATAAACTTCGCGGCCCGCAACCCCGTGCTTCCGGCAAAAAACAAAGTTCGCGCATGAAGGGAGCACGTCCCATGACGCGGCGCGCAGGCCATCAATGAAGCGGCCGCGCGTATCTGCGATCAGTTTGTTTATCCCCCTGTAATATTGAAC
>CAYTSF010000224.1:0-3674 GCA_964440335.1 uncultured Leptospirales bacterium | reverse complement strand
AAAATAAAATAATATACATAATAACACCAGTTGAATTATTACTGGAATAGCAAAAAAAGACGGTTGGACCATATAACTTGGCAGAGCATACCATTTATAATAAGTTACGATCCATAACAAAACGGAAAGAAATATAAATACAGATATTACCACTTTCTTTTTATTGTTCATGAAACACCCCTTTTATAGTTTTATATTTTAATTAAATTAAGCTCTAATTATAAATAAAATATCAATCTTTTTTTGCTCCGTTTCCGGAATTAAATTCATAACCGCATCGATGGTCTTATATTTTATGTGGTTCTCCTTGCTCATGGCCATAATTGTTTTAATCATGATTAAATATAATTGTTCTACATTCTCACAAATTTGTTAGCCGATCGAAACATTTGACCTATTCAATAAAATCACCAGTCAGCTAATATATCAAATGTAGCGCAGATTATAACAAGTAAATCAAATGACGGCTATAAGCGGACTTTGCACTTTTAAATGGTCTTGTTTTTCTTCATATTAACGACATAGAAATCATTGATACCCAGGGCTGACTCAGCCAAAAGTAAAATGAATAAAGACGAAGTTACCTCTATCCTGAAAAAGCTTTATTCAGGAAATAAACTCACCCCTTAAAAAGCGAACCCGGAATACCACGGACAATACTCCTGCCAGCCTGGAGTACAACACAGTACGGAAAGCCCCTTTATTATAATTGACAAATTCCTGTTTTCCGCTTATCTGTTAAATTAATAGAATAATCAGCGACAGGAATTATAGCATCACATGAGAGGACCTCTATGATATCCCTGAAAGAAAATTACATAATAGATAAAAACGGCAAAACAACCGATGTTATAATTCCCAAGAAGGATTATGACAGGATGCTCGAATACATACAGGAGCTTGAAGACATTGCTGCGTACGACAGGGCGAAAAAGGAAAAGGGCACAACTGTATCATGGGACAAGGTGAAAAGATAGTTTATGTACACGCTACAGTTTACCCCTGCGGCGCTGAGGGATTATAAAAAACTGTCTGAAAATGAGATCCCGAAAATTAACAAAGCTATTGAAAGCCTTGCAGTCAATCCACGTCCGACAGGATATAAAAAGCTGAAAGGAAGGGACGCATACCGTATCCGCATTGGCGATTACCGCATAATTTATGAAATCCACAACCAGATACTTACTATTATCCTTTTCCGCATACGACACAGAAAGGATGTATACCGGGAGTTGTGAAATATTGTTAATAAAACAATATCATTTTTTCCAGATCACCATCCGGCCCTGATCCACCCAGGGCCGGGAAATAATCTCACCCCTTAAACAGCGACCCCAGAATACCACGGACAATACTCCTGCCGGCCTGGCTCGCCGCAGCCCTTGCCGCGCTCTTGAGCACGCTCTCTGCAATGCTCTCTTTCTGCCTTGCGGGTTTAGACTTCTTCTCTGGAGCAGCCTCTTCACTCCGTACTTTATTGGCCCTTGCAGTGAGCATCTCGTAGGCGGACTCGCTGTCCACCTCCTTCTCGTAGTGGCCGTAAACAGCAGAGCCCTTAATGATCTCATCCCTCTGTGCAGCAGTGACCGGCCCTATCTGGCTTGCAGGAGGAACAATGTACGCGCGTTCAGTGACACCGGGGCTCCCCTTTTCATCGAGGAACGAAACAAGGGCCTCGCCTGTCTCAAGCTCTGTGATTGCCTTTTCAATATCAAGGTCAGGGTTAAGCCGGAATGTCTTCGCAGCGGCCTGTACCCCCTTCAGGTCATTGGCACTGAAGGCCCGCAGTGCATGCTGCACCCTGTTCCCCAGCTGCCCCAGAATTTTATCCGGAATGTCAACCGGGTTCTGCGTCACGAAGTATATCCCCACCCCCTTTGAACGGATAAGGCGCACAACCTGCTCGACCTTTTCAAGCAGCGCGTCGGGCGCATCGTTGAAGAGCAGGTGCGCCTCGTCAAAAAAGAATACCAGCCTGGGTTTCGGCAGGTCGCCTGCTTCGGGGAGCTGCTCAAAAAGTTCAGAGAGTATCCAGAGCAGGAAAGTGGCATAGGTCTTGGGCGACTGCATGAGCTTATCAGCAGAAAGGATGTTTATTACTCCCTGCCCCTTAGAATCGGTCTGCATGAGGTCATCAAGGTTAAGAGCAGGCTCACCGAAGAGCATCTCGCCGCCCTGTTGTTCAAGCTCAAGGAGAGACCTCTGTATGGCACCGATGCTGGCAGTTGAAATCTTGCCGTATTCAGTAGTAAATTCAGATGCATGATCGCCTGCGTACTGCACCATGGAACGCAGGTCCTTGAGGTCAAGGAGCAGCAGGCCCTGGTCATCTGCGATCTTGAAGACAAGGGTGAGAACGCCTGACTGCGTATCGTTCAGGTTCAGCAGCCTGGAGAGCAGAAGAGGCCCCATCTCCGAGACGGTTGTGCGCACAGGGTGTCCGGACACGCGGAACACGTCCCAGAAAACTGCCGGGCACTCCGCGAAGCTAAAGTCCTTTATACCAAGCTTTTTAATGCGTTCAGTGATTTTGGGATTATCTGCACCGGGCTGACTGATGCCTGCCAGGTCCCCTTTGACGTCAGCCATGAATACGGGCACACCGATACTGCTGAAGTTCTGGGCCATGGACTGGAGCGTTACAGTTTTACCTGTACCAGTGGCACCTGCGATGAGTCCATGCCTGTTGGCCATGTTTGGCAGCAGGCAGATATCCTTTTTACCTTTTGCAATTAGCATTGGAGAAGTGGTCATGATTTGATCTCCTTATTAAATATTTCTACCAGGTCATTTTACTGATACTTCGCATCACAGCGCAGTGAAACATTGCGCATCATTAAAATCAGTTCTATTAAATAAAAGAGTAAAACAAAAATTTGTCAAGAGAACTTTTACCGGCGGAGACATATCATGATTCGGCCACATCTGGAAGCGCATGGATCATATACATTATCGGGAACCGGAACAAAAAAAAATACCATGTTGACAGACCTGCTGCATGCATGTATCCATAAAACAGATTTCGGCATTTGAGGCATGTGATGAATTTTTATAACAGGGTACGCGTAAGTACCGTAGAAGTACAGGGCTGTGCATTGCAAAGATCGTGATGTTTCTTTGTGATTGAGACAATAGTTTTATCACCGGACAGAATATTACTGCTGATGGCGGCATGACAAAATTGTTTATTTACAGCAGAGAAGAATGCTGGAAATATGAAAAGGCATAAAACATTAAACAGAGGTTATCATGACAATAATGGATGAGTTTCAGAAAGGCTACAGCGGGCTGGTTAAATTTGACGGATTCCTGGGGATGCGGCTGCAGGTACATGCCCCCGGCAAAATCACCTATTCAATGACGATCAGGGAGGACCATCTTACCGCGCCGGACCAGTGCCATGGAGGAGTAATTTCTGCCATGATGGATGCGGTCCTTGGCGTTACGGCCCTTTCACTGGCGGTCTCCAAAGGCAACCTCTGTTCAACAGTTGAATTCAAGATGAACTACATATCCGTGGCCAGGCCCGGCGATCTGATCGAGGGAACAGCGGATGTTGATTATTCAGGCACAAAACTCATAACAACGAGCGGGTCAATCAGGGAGAGCGAAAGCGGCAGGCTCATTGCAAAAGGCATGGGCACATTCATGCAGTATCCCATATCGAAGAAGAT
>CAYTSF010000223.1:0-3698 GCA_964440335.1 uncultured Leptospirales bacterium | reverse complement strand
TTTCCCACTGGGCGCGTATGTTTTTCTGCGTCAGTACAGTGGCATCTTTATAGACCCTTGAGTTCTTCAGCATCAGGTACGGCAGGGTCCTGTTCTCCTCGATATATTTTTTAAAGGCTTTGTCCCAGTCAACGTCGCAATCGCGCCATGGGGGTAAACTTGTAATGTCTTTCATCTGTTCCTCTCCTGTCCCTGAATTTTATATTTTATATTAATTAAACAAAAAATTCCAATGCAGTCAAACAGATTCCACAATATATCCCGGATTTATTTACAGGAAAATTTATACATACTCGATGCGGAGGCATAACGCCAGACATGGCACAGTTACAGAGCATCCATATTTCGCGACTGCGCCGTGTTATATTGATGCCAGGGGCAAGCTTTACAGGAAACAGCCGGTGGTAAACTGTTACTTTGCTCCTGCCTCTTTAAGTATTATGATAAGCGCGGTGTTTTCATTTTGCTCCGCCAATTTCAGGGCAGTATATCCATCTTTGTTTTTTTTGTTTATATCAGCCCCGTTTTTAATCAGCAGCCTGACTACAGAAACCTGCTTCTCCAGTTCATACTGATAATTCTGCACTGCATACATCAGGGCAGTAAAACCATTACTATCTCTTGCGTTAACATCGGCACCTTTTTTCAGCAGCAGGCTGGCAACCTCGACATTTAAATACCCCGATGCATACATAAGGGCGTTACGACCTGTTTTGTCTTTAACATTTACCAGAGCTCCATTTGCAAGAAGCATATTCACAATAGCGGCATTTCCGACATTAACCGCGTATATCAGGGGCGTTAAACCATCTTTATTCTGAACATTGACACCTGCTCCTTCACGCAGGAGAATCTTTATAACTTCCGGATCATCGGAACATGACGCAACCATCAAAGGTGTATTTCCGTAGTTATCCTTTGCATTAACATTAACCCCTTTGCCGATCAGCATCTCAATTGTCGCGGCCTTAACCTTACCGGCCATATAAATCAGGGCTGTTTTGCCATCGTCGTTCCTGGCATTAACATCCGCACCCTTATTCACGAGCAGAACTATTATCTCATCAACGCCGCGCTCCGACGCGTACATGAGAGCTGTTTTGTTATCTCCATCCTTTGCATTAACAGAAGCGCCCCTGCCTAAAAGCAGATTCACTGTTTCAAGAATCCCATTGAAAGAAGCGAGCATTAATGGCGTAACGCCTGTTGCGCTCTTCGCGTTAACATCAGCGCCTTTCTCAACAAGCATTTTAGCGATCACCGCAGCATCCTGGGTCATGGCATACATGAGCGGAGTTGCCCCTGAGCTGTCTTTTGCATTTATGTCTGCGCCATTGCTTAAAAGGTACGCGGCAAGTTCAATATTATTATTCATCAAAGCCATTATAAAAGGAGTTACTCCATCGGCATTAGCCGCGTTAACATCTGAGCCTTTACCAAGAAATATTTTCACCAGTTCAACATCCCCTGTTTTCACGGCAACCATAAACGAGTCATCACCCTCTGCATCCCGCGCATTAATATCAGCACCATTACTGATGAGCAGCTTTATTATATCGTAATCAACTGTTTCTATGGCGCAATGCAGCGGCATCTTTCCTGATAAGTCACATGCGTTTACCCCGGCACCGTTTTTTAAAAGTTCCGCGACGGTTTCCGTGCTCCCTGAAAACGACGCATAATACAGCGGGGTGCACCCTTCATTATCAGTCACATTTACTTTAGCGCCATTAATTATCAGGAGTTGAACTATTTCGGTATAGCCTTCACGCGATGCAAGTATCAGCGGAGTTGAGCCGTTATCATCCGACGCGTTGACATCCGCCCCGCCGTACACAAGGAGCCTGATGATGTCACTGTGGCAATAGCCTGATGAGAGCACCTGGATCAATGGAGTCACGCCGGAATTGTCCTTTGCATTCACATCAGCGCCCTTGCTTATGAGGTACCTTATAACCTCCAGCCGCCCTGTCTGGCAGCAATACATGAGTGGGGTCTTGCCTGAAACGTCCCGTGCATTTACATCAGCGCCCTTCAACACTGCCAGCTTCACAGAACTCAGCCTTCCTCTTTCTGCGGCAGTGAACAGGGCTGAATTGAGCTCTTCGCTGTCAGCATAAACTATTGCAGATACAGCTAATACCATGCAGCATATAACAAGTCGTTTCATAAATTGACATCTCCAGTCAGTAAATATCCGGCTGCTGATCACTCCCTGGCCCCGGCCTTTTTAAGCAATTGGGCAACCTCTGTATGGCCGTTCTCCATGGCGTACATCAGCGCTGTTTTGTCTTCGCCGTCTTTAAGTCTATAATCCGCTCCCTTTTTCAAAAGCAGTTTTACCATTGCAACATCCCCGTTTCCGGATGCCTCCATGAGTATAGTCATTCCATAACAATCAGCATTGATATCTGCGCCCCGATCAATTAAAAATTCCACGCCATCTTCAAGCCCTGCTGACGCAGCGTACATAAGCGGGGTCCTGCCGCGTGAATCCCTTACATTCAGCTTTGCCCCTTTATTCACAAGAAGCTCAATCATTTCAGCATCACCGGCATACATCAGTGGTGTTTTTCCCTCTGAATCCACCGTATTAACATCCGCGCCGTGTTCAACAAGAAAGACCGCAGTCAGCCTTTCTGCTGATTCCTTTAGCAGGGCGCAAACCAGTGCCGTCTGGCCTGACGAATCCCTTGCGTCAACATCAGCGCCATGCTTTACAAGCATTTCAACTACCTGCATATACTCTCCCATTGCTGCATATATCAGCGGAGTTACGCCGTACCGGTTTTTAACATTAACATCAGCATTCTTCTCTATCAGGAATAGTGCTGCATCGGCATGGTTATTCATGAGCGCATGAGGCAGGGCAGAGTTTCCCTGTATATCCCTTGCATTGATGTCAGCCCCCTTTTCAAGAAGGATCCCGATAATTTTTAGATCCCCTGCAATTGAAGCGTAAATAAGGGGAGTTGCCCTCACCTTATCCCTTGCATTGACATCTGCCCCTTTATTGATGAGCAATATTGCCAGTTCCGTGAACCCCCTGGCACCGGCACACATTAGCGGAGTGAGCCCTTCATCATTGGCCGCGTTTACATCCGCCCCCATGTTTATAAGCAGGACCGCGACCTTTTCCTGTTGTTCTGATATTGCAGCTATCAGCGGCGTATTTTTTTGCTCATCACGGGCATTGATGTCAGCACCGGCCTTGAGGCTTGACTCGACGCCTGTAATATTCCCGTTCAGCACAGAACGAAAAAGTTTGCTGTTGGCCGAACCATTTTCAGCAAGGGCAGTGTGCGCTGCAACGCAGAGTGCTAATGCAATAAACAGTTTCTTCATACAATTTGCCTCATGTATTACCGGTAAGTCCGGGACAGTGAATATTTTTAAAATAAAAAACTTCATGATAAGAAAGAGTAATGCGCACATCCAAATACAATTACGGTTAAGCATGTGGATGAATTGAATTAATTGCAAGCTCTTTATTCGAGGTTTTCAGAAACCGGTTCCTGACACTGCCTGTTAATTTCCTGCATCCCTTTGACCGGTGAACCGGGAGTCCCCTCCTTCATCGAAATAATCCTAAAAAAATATGCATTTCACTAAAAGAGTTATATCCCCGTGCCGACAATTAAAGATGTACAGGGGAAGCTCCCTGCCATAACGACTTGCTTTACGGGTAAAATATGCAG
>CAYTSF010000222.1:1984-3712 GCA_964440335.1 uncultured Leptospirales bacterium | reverse complement strand
CTTCGGGCAGGAGACGAGGTTCGGCTATATAAACAGCAGGGGCAGGGTCGTCGTTGAACCTCAGTACGGTTATTCAATTGATTTTTCCGAAGGGCTTGCGGCTGTATCAAAAAATGATATGTACGGTTATATAAACAGGGAGGGCAAGGTTGTAATTCCGTTTCAATTTGAAGAGGCATACTGGTTTTCCGAGGGCCTGGCCGCAGTTCTGAAAGGTGAAAAGTGGGGCTACATAAACAGGAAGGGTGAAACAGTAATTGATTTTAAATTTGATGAAGCAGAGGAATTTTACGAAGGGGTTGCCATGGTATCTATTGGAGGCGGCGCTTTTTACATAAACAGGTCTGGCGGTACAGTCAGCATGCCCGAAAGCCATTTTATTATTACTAAATGTTCAGAGGGGCTTTACTCATTTAATTACTTCAAGTGGGCCGGGCTGGTATGGCGTGATGGTTACCTGGATCCTGACCAGAAGGTCATGATTGATTTTCAGTTTGATAGCGCCGGTGATTTTTCCGAGGGGTACGCCCTGGCATGTAACGATCGCATCTGCGGTTTCATTAAAAATCCCCTTACAGGTGAAGAGCAGCAGAGAATACTCTCCAGGGCAGGTCTTTTTATCGGCAGCGTGGTTTCTGCAAAGAACGGCGAGCTGGTTTTAAACGGCAGCAATGCATCGCGGGTGAAGGTTTATGACAGGATATGCCTCTTTTCGGGCGATGAGATTGTGATTATCCGCATAACCGGAGTTATGAACGGGTTCGCCCGGTTTGAAATGGTTGCCGGTGAGGCAGGTGACGTTAAGCCCGGCAGAAAAGTCTATAAATACATAAGAGTCAGGTACAGGCCACGGTGATTCGTTGCGTTGCATGAGCGCGGTGGCCGCGAAGTCGCGAATGAAAATCATTTGACAAATAAACATGCGCGGCTCCTTAATTGAGTTAAGCGCAATGGTTTATCGCTAATTCCGCAGGGGGATTTATGAAAAAAATAGTTCCGGCCATATTGCTGACTCTGCTGGCAATTCTTCCGGCTGCCTCATCCTCAGAAGAAATAAGGATCGCTGTATTCCAGTTTAAAAATATTACAAACGAAACAAAGTATGACTGGATTGGTGAAGGAATCGCCGAGTCCCTTACGCAGGCGCTATGCTCTGTCTCTTCGGTGAAGGTTGTTGAGCGCTCACAGCTTGCGCAGGTGATGAAGGAGCAGGAGCTATCCATGACAGGGCTTGTTGATGAGAAGAGCGCGCTGAAGATAGGGAGGATGATGAGCGCCAGCATGATAATGACAGGGTCGTTCCAGGTGAACAAAAACGAGGTGCTCATTAACATGCGGATGGTCAATGCGGAGACCGGTGAGGTCGATTCAGGAAAATCGGTAAGCATAAAAGGAAGGCTGGACCAGGTATTCGATCTCTATGAAGAGGCTGCTGTTTCTGTGCTGGAGAAGTTCGGGGTTACCCCTGCTGAAAACGAGAAAAAGGTCATCACGGCAAGGACAAAATCCACCACATCGGTTGAAGCATACAGGTATTACATAGAGGGGCGCAGGTGCCAGAGAGAGTTTACTTCATCAGGTTATGCGAAAGCTATAGAGCATTACGAGAATTCAACGATTGAAGACCCTTCATACGCGCTGGCGTTCTGCGGACTTGCTGAGGCAACGGCACTTCTGGCAAACGAAAAACTTATAGTGGAAAGACAGGTATGCAAACAGGGGGAAGAT
>CAYTSF010000222.1:0-1884 GCA_964440335.1 uncultured Leptospirales bacterium | reverse complement strand
AGAAAGGACTGCGCGTTCATGCTTTTCCAGGAGAAGCGGTACAAAGAGGCAGCGGAACACTTTGAGCAGGCCCTTAAATACAGGGGGGACGATGCCTACGCTAGGCTGGGGCTTGCCGTTGTATACTTCAAGCTCGGCAAAAAGAAACAGGCGCTGGAACTGTTTAACCAGGCCGTCATGGTGAACTTTAACTGGTACACGTTCCCCGCTGTGCTGAAAAAAGAATACGGGTGGACCACTTCCATGATTAACGACTGGAGCGAACTGAAAAGGGCCGGCGAAAAGTAGTCAACCCTGTTTCAGATACACCGTGTTTGTGGGGAAGGGGATGTCTATGTTGTTTGCCATGAGTGTCCTGTAAATAAGGTCTGTCCCCTCAAGCATTTTGTCATGGTACTTTGAGAAGTCAGGTATCCAGAACTTCGCGTTGAAGTTCAGGGAGAAATCCCCCATCTGAGAGAACTCGATTACTGGCACAGGCTCTTCGCATATATCCTTCATGGACTTTATCGCTTCAAGTACCACAAGGCGCACAAGGTCCACGTCGCTTCCATATGCCACGCTGAAGTTTACCACGACGCGCAGCGTGGGGTCGGGCAGCACGTAGTTTTTGAACTTCTTGTTCATGAGCTCGCCGTTGGGTATTATGATGAGCTCGTTGTCGTATGTGAGAATCTTGGTGTTGCGCAGCCCCACCTCCATGATGATTCCGGTATCTGAGTCAACAGTGACCTTGTCTCCCACAGAGAACGAGCTGTCCAGCATGAGTATGATGCCGCCGATAATATTCGAGAGCGTGTCCTTCACTGCAAATCCTATTGCAAAACCCGCTATGCCCAGGGACGCGACCAGGGGCGCCACATCAATGTTGAAGTTCGAAAGCACCAGAATAAAAACAACCGAAAAGATAACGACCTTGGCAGTGCGGACGAAGAGCGGCACAAGGTCGTTGTTGATTCGCGGGTTGATGCCAGCGGCGAGCCTGTCCCCCCATGCCTTCACAAACACGGCAGACACGCCTGACGCAATGTACGCCACGGTAATGATGATGAGGGATGTTACAACCTTTGCCGCAAAGGCGATAACCGCTGAGCCGTAACCTGACGCATAGAGCGCAACCCTGAAACCTGCCATTATGATGATGAACTTGAGCGGCTTCCGCACCAGGTCTATGATGAGGTCATCAATCTGCGTCTCGGTTTTTGAAGTGAAGCGGACGGCAATTCGTATGAGAAGTTTTGAAACCGACACCGATATGAGGTAGAAAAATAAAACGACTATGAGGGCAAGTATCCAGCCCCTGCTGAATGACGACAGCCCGATATCTTTCAGCAGTCTTATGAAGCTGAAGGAGATGTTGTCATGCTCCTGCAGGCTTGCATGTATATTCTCGCTGAATATATCGCTGCGTATCCAAAGCACCTTTGCCTCGCAGTAGGCCTTGAGGGTTTTGAAAAACCTGTCGTCTATCGCGGCCTCAAATGTATCACCCTGGAGGTCCCCGCCGCCGGCCCTGATTATGCCTGTTTCAATGACGATGGTCTGGCCCTGCACAAGGTACCTGCCCCGTACCCCGGTGGCAATTCCAAGTTCATTCATCACTGCGAGCTGCACATCGCGGGAGGTCATGTCAACAGCGGCCAGTGAGCTGTTTTTAAGGTTATCCTTTATGTCGTCGAAGGTTACCGGCCTGATATTTTTTTCACTGTTGAAATTTTTCTTCATGAGTTCCGGGATGTACCCTGCCAGGTACTTCATGTCGGAGCCCGTGTAGTTTTCGAAAGGGAAGAATATGATTGTATCTCCTGTGTCAGCAGAAGTCTGAAGCTCCGCGTGCGCCGGTGCTGTGATGATGCATGACAGAAGGGCCAGTGCAAGTATGGT
>CAYTSF010000221.1:0-3764 GCA_964440335.1 uncultured Leptospirales bacterium | reverse complement strand
CTGCATATTTTACCCGTAAAGCAAGTCGTTATGGCAGGGAGCTTCCCCTGTACATGTTTAATTGTCGGCAGGGGGATATAACTCTTTTAGTGAAAAGAAAGTTTTTTTGGGAATATTTCAATGGATGGAGGGATTTGCAGTTCGCCGTAAAAAGGATGCGGGTAATTCGACCTGGTCTGCCGGGAGTTGATCCATGAAAACCGCAAATAAAGAGCTTGCAATTAATTTAATCCTTCCCCTTATTCAATCAGGAAACTTCGTAACCGGGCATGCAGCACGACCCATTCCTGACCTTGAGTCACGGACTCAGCAGCAACAGATGAGGAAACTTGATGAAGAGATTTTTTTTATCATTAATTTTATGCGTTTCGGCTAACGTTGCATATACAGATGACAAATCCGTCAATAACCAGCTGTTTTCCGCAATTGAAAAAGGAAGCATAAGCGGCGTTGAAAAAGCCCTGGACCTGGGTGCTGACATAAATGCACGCAATGCTGATGGCAACACACCTCTCCAGGAAGCCAGAAGACTTCCGGAGATTTTAATCTTCCTCATAAACGAAGGAGCAAATGTAAATGTCAGGGACAGTGAAGGATTAACACCGCTCATGTATGCGGTCTTTGACGGGCAGTCAGATGTGGCACTCCTGCTTATTGGCAAAGGTGCTGATGTTAATGCCAGGGACAGGTACAGGATGAGCGCCCTCATGTATGCGGTATACAACGGCAACATGGTCATTGCCGCTGCGCTGGTGAGCCGTGGGGCGGATGTTAATGCTAAAAATTCCAGCGGAGAGACAGTTCTGCACTTTGCGCTGAGATACTCTACGGACGAAATGGTTATGTTGATTCTCAATAACGGTGCAGAGGTCAATACACGGAACATTGGGGGTGAGACACCGCTCATGCTTGCAGCCGCAAAAAAGGATATTTACATTGTAAAAGGAATCATCAGTAAGGGGGCGGATATTAATACGCGCAATTCAGAGGGCAATTCGGCCCTTGTGTTTGCACTTTCAGAAAATCAAAACGAGATTGCCGCATATCTGGTGGAAGCTGGTGCAGACGTGAACCAGGCGAATTACAGCCATATGACACCACTCATGTTTGCCGGTGACAGTAAAATTATAGAGATCCTTGTCAGGAAGGGGGCCGGAGTGAATGCAAAGGATAATGCAGGTTGGACATCTCTTATCCATGTAATATCAAAGGGGTGTACAGACTGTGTTGAAGCATTGATCAGGCTGGGTGCGGATGTGAATAGTCCTGCTGACAGCAATACAAGTCCGCTCATTGAAGCTTCACGCACCGGATTGGCAGAGATTGTAAGGATTCTTATTAAGAGCGGTGCAGATGTGAATGGCCCTGAAAATTCCGGCACAAGTCCGCTCATTGAAGCATCAAAGTACCAGTATATAGAAATAGTCGAGCTTCTTATAAAATCAGGTGCGGATGTTAATCGCAGAGATTATATGGGGATGTCAGCAATTGGCCATGCACGTGAGAATGGTTATGAAGAGATTGTTAAGCTGCTGATGAGGGCGGGGGCGAAGGAATGATCTTTGCCGCAAAAATACAATGGAGGACTTTTGTTTATGAAAAAATTTTTTGCTGCATGCCTGTTGCTGACCCTTTCAGCAATGGTTTTTGCTGACAGCGAGGAGCTGAATGCCGAACTTTTAGCTGCTGCCGAGAATGGTAATCTCAGCCATGTGAAAAAAGCCCTTGCAAGGGGAGCAGATGTCAATGCCAGGGATGGTTCCAGCGATACGCCGCTCATGTATGCCTGCCACGCAGGCAGGCTTGAGGTTGTCAGGTACCTTATAAGTAAGGGGGCAGATGTAAATGCAAGGGACGATAATGGTGAAACAGCGCTTATCCAGGTGCTGGCATCGGGTTACTGTCATTTGGATATTATTAAGCTCCTGGTGAGCAGCGGTGCTGATGTCAATGCAGTTGATGACCAGGGCAAAACTCCGCTGGTTTTTGCGTCAGCAGAGGGTTATGCTGAAATTGTGAAACTCCTGCTGAGCAAGGGTGCAAAGGTCAGGGTAACTGATAATGAAGGGTATACGCCATTGATTTACGGGGCATCTTCAGGGAGCCATGATACTGTTGCGGAGCTGATAAAAAGCGGGGCAGAAATAAATGCATGCGATAACACGGGCAGGACTGCGTTGCATAACGCCATTGAGTCCGAAGACTACGACATTGTTAAGCTTCTCATAGAGAAAGGGGCTGATATTAAGATCCAGGACTCAGAAGGGGATGATGCTTTTTTCTACGCAGTAAAATCCGGGAACATCGATATTGTTAAATTTCTCCTCGACAGTGGCGCAGATGTGAATGGCGCAAATGGCGGGGGCATAAAGCCTCTAATGAAGGCTTTGATGAACGGAAACATGAAGGTGGCAGAGTTTCTCATAAGCAAAGGGGCTGATATAAATACGACTGATAGTGAAGGGGGTACTCCACTGATGTATGTCATGTCACCCGATAATAAAAATATTGCCAGGATGCTTATCGCTAAAGGCGCTGATATTAATTCAAAGGATAAAAACGGGCGCACAACGCTCATGGTTGCTGCAAGGTGCGGCAACATGGAGATGGTGAAGTTTTTATTGAGTAAAAAAGTTTCAGTGAATGCAAAGGATGCAGCAGACAGAACACCTCTTCTGTATGCCTCGGAGTTGGCTGATAACGATGAGATGATTGTATATCTGATAAACAACGGCGCGGATGTCAATGCCAGGGACAGGAATGGAAATACGGTTCTAATCAACATATCCGGCATGATGATGATAGATACTTTAAAGCTGGTGATAAGTAAAGGGGCAAATGTCAATGCAAAGGATAACTTCGGGAATACTCCTCTGATTTCTGCATCATGTAATAAGGAGGCAGTTGAATTGCTTCTTTCTAAGGGGGCCAGTGTAAATGTGCAGAACTATGAAGGTGAGAGCCCTTTATTTAAGGCTGTCTGCTGCAACAGCATTGAAGTTGTGAAATTATTACTGTCTAAGGGTGCACCGGTAAATGTCAAGAGGAGGGATGGAATTTCTCCACTGATAGTTGCTTCATCAATAATGGACCTGGAGATGGTAAAATTGCTTATCAGCAACGGCGCGGACGTTAATGCAGCGGATAAGTATGGTAATACGGCATTGATTTATGTCCTGATGGACAGCAGATCCTATTATGAACCTGAAAAGATGAAGGATATAATACAGCTGCTCATTAAGAACGGTGCGGATGTTAATAAGAAAAATTCTGAAGGCATGAGCCTGTTGAAGATTGCAGAGAGATACGGGTACATAGATATTGTAATGATACTTAAAGAGGCAGGTGCAAAGTAAACCCGGCCCCCGCGGTATCCTGAACAAACTCTGAGATTCATATAACACGCTGCCTGGCGGAATATGTGAACTTTCTCTGCCAGGTGGTGTTTCCTCTGTTTTTGTCTGCCTGTAGAGCCTGTATGAAAAATGTAAACACGTTCATGAGCAATATCATAAAATCCGTTTGACTGTAACCCGATATTCTGTTTAATTAATATAAAATATAAAATTCAGAGAAAGGAGAGGAACATATGAAAGACATTAAAAGTCTGCCCCCATGGCGCGATTGCGACGTTGACTGGGACAAAGCATTTAAAAAATATATAGAGGAGAACAGGACGCTCCCGTATATGATGCTGAAGAACTCAAAAGTCTATAAAGATGCCACTGTACTGACGCAGAAAAACATACGCGCCCAGTGGGAAA
>CAYTSF010000220.1:0-3769 GCA_964440335.1 uncultured Leptospirales bacterium | reverse complement strand
ATTGACAAGCGCGGGCTGGCAGGTTACGGCAGCGGTCTTTATACCTACAAAAAACTCGTCGAGGACGCATGCAAGACCCTTGGCCTCCTCGAGGCAGTATACCTTCTGCTGAAGAAGAAAAAAACCGCGCGTCAGTTCCGCATATTCGACGGCAAGAAGAAGTTCCTTACAACCGGTGAAATTTATGACATCTACGCGGACAAGTTCAACGTGTACAAGAAAGAGCTGGTTGACCTGAAACAGTAAGTTTGTGGAGACATGTAATAAAAAAAGCCCGGCAAGGGCTTTTTTTATTACATGTCATTTTCCAGACTTCCATTTGTTATATGAATCATCCCGCAGCTTCCTTGCTTCGCTGTTGCCCGGCTCAAGTTCAAGCACCCTGTTGTACGAGTTGTATGCTTTCTCCCACTGGCCCAGGTTGCGGTAGCATGCTGCAATAAGGTTCCATGCCTCCCTGTGTTTAGGGTCAAAGCTTACTGTTTTCTCGAAGGCAAAGAGGGCCTGGTTCCAGCTTTTCATGTCATAGTAGGTAAGGCCCATGCTGAAGTTTGCCTCAATGTTGTTCGGTTCATTCTTCAGGGCTTTCTGGTAAAGTTTTATTGCCGCTGAATGTTCCTGTTTCTGGCGGTATATGTGCCCCAGGCAGATTATGGCTTCGGTGTATTCAGGGTAGATGGCAATTGCGTCGTTCAGCGCTGACTCGGCCCTGTCAGCCTTGTTGAGCCTGTAATACGCGAGCCCCAGGATATAGTGGTGGTGTGCGGTGCCGGGATCAGCCTTTACCGCTCTAAGCGCGAATTCAAGGCATTTCGAGTAATCGGCTTCATCGTAGTATATGAGGGCAATACTGTTCAGCGACGGCGCATGTTCAGGATTGATGGCGAGGATTTTCATGAACTCCCCAATGGCCTTTTTATTTTCTCCAAGCATTGAGTACGAGTGTGCAAGTGACCACCTGGCTATTATCAGTTCAGGGTCAATCTCCAGCGCCTGTATAATGTACCTGTTGGACTCGGTCCCCTCCCTGGCCATTTCCTTGTACCCGAAATTTTTCAGCTGCGCCATGATCTGCAATGTCTCAGCGTCCCTGCTGTTAAGCCTGTATGCTTCATCAGCGGATTCCTGCGACTTTCCAAACTCGGCGTTGTTCAGGTACGACATTGCCAGGGCCCTGTGCGCCTGGTACAGGGTCGGTCCGAACTTCACGGCCTTCCTCCCCTCCTCAACGGCGAGTTTCAGGTATGGCTTCCAGTCCCCCCGCGCGTACTTGACCTGGAACCCCCAGAGCGCATGGACCTCCGAGAGCCCGGCCCATGCGAGCGCGTACCCTGGATCGAACTTCAATGCCTTCGTGTAGTAGTCCACGGCCCTGGCGTAGCTGCTGATGTTATACTTAACCTGTTCAGCCCTTCCCTTGATATAACACTGGTATGCATCGTAGTTGTCGGTTGATGATGTGTAGTCAGATATCTTGTTTCCCTGGTCCGCAGGCCTGCCTGTGATCCCGGCCATGATCTCCCTTGCGAGCTTTTCCTGCAGCATGAAAATTTCGTCAGGGTATCTGCCGTAAACCGTTACACCGCTCATGATCTTTCCGGTCTTTACATCCATGAATTTGGCGTTGATCTGTATCTGGTTGCCGATCTTCTGGAATGAACCGTATATGATATAATCAGTCTCAAGCTTCCCTGCGGCGATCTCACGGAGTTTGTCCATGTCCTTTCCGTAGTCTTCGCCTATGGCCTGTTTGAATTCAGCATTCTCAAGGATGTGCCTCTTTATCCTGTTCGTGTCTATGATGATAAATTCATCAACGGTCGAAAGTGCCCCGGAGAGCGTCTCGCTTATGCCGGTAACAAGGGTGTCGAGTTCGTCGTTCTTCTCCTTGTTGAGTTTGTCAAAGGGGAGCACCGCGATTTTCCGGGTTTCTGAATGTGCTGCGGTCTGAAGGCAGATGACAGCAGCCAGCACTGCGGCTATGGACTTGATCCTCGAAGGGGTCGGTTTCATGGTTTTCTCCATCAACGCGTTTAATCAGTGACAAGATAAAGCGCGCGGAATGTTTTTTCCACTATTTTTCTTTTACATGGTGAAGGCGCCTTGCACATAGCTCTTTTATGTTAAACAAAAAGCAGGCAGGTTGATTCAGAAAATACTTTTATGTTATATTGTTTTATTAAATTATCCAGTGGATGTGAAAGCGGCACAGAATTTTATTCTGTTTAAAGATTAAAGAAATAACATTGAATTATTATTGACACTCTCCCCGTTGACTGATTATTATAATACCATGAAAGTAAATGAAGTGTGGAAATCCTATAAAAAAGTACTCTGGCTGGTCATTTTTATCTGGATTATTTTTATCCTGAGCGTCCTGGTTCCTGCTGTAAATGATTTTGGAATTATACCCAGGAGTGTGACAGGGCTGCCGGGAATTATTTGTGCGCCATTCCTTCATGCGAATTTTTTACATATATTTGAAAATACAATAGGTCTGCTCATGCTCGGATTTTTCATGACTATCCTTGATGACGACAGGCTCTATTATACTCTGGTACCCATAATTCTCATCGGCGGGCTGGGGACGTGGCTAATCGGCAGGTCGGATTCAATCCATCTTGGCGCCAGCGGTATGATTTTCGGCATGCTGGGGTATCTCATCGCGGTGGGGATTTTCCGCATGGATATAAAGTCGATAATTATCTCGGTGCTGGTGTTCTTTCTTTATGGCGGGATGATATTCGGTGTTTTTCCCAGTATCCCATCCGTTTCATGGGAGAGCCATATGTGCGGTTTTTTTGCAGGCGTTCTCACCGCATCAGGGACAAAAAAGCTCAAAAGGAAGTAGTATAATGAATAAAAAAAAGCGGTCTGACGAAAAACCCGAGTTGAAGCTTCACGTCTGGTTTGAGAGGGATGGAGGTGTTTTTTTCGGCCAGGGCAGATATGAACTCTTGCAGCACATAGCAGAGCATGGATCGCTTAAAGTTGCCGCTGAAAAGATGGGCATATCCTACAGGGGCGCCTGGGGAAAGATCAAGGCCACTGAAGATATTATGGGTGAAAAGCTCATCATGAAGGCAAGCAATAAAGAGGGATATCATCTGACCGAGTTTGGCCAAAAATGGATGGATGAATATAAGGCGCTGTACGAGGATGTACTTGATTATGCGAGAAAGCGTAAACTTGAACTGCTGTCCAGAATTTACCTGCCGTAGTTTTTTGTCGGAATCAACCTGGGGCTTATGATGTCATTTATGACTTTTTCAGAATAAACCTGTTCACCTCCTGCCGGAGATTTTACCGGAATACTTTAGTCCTGAGGCTGCACTAATGTCTGACAGTTTTGCCTGCCGGGTCAATCCTGAATGTTAAATACTCATACAGCATCATACAGGCCCGGCAGCACGGCGTATAACTCTATGATTTTAGATGTCCCGTTCTTTCTGATAATTTTGAATAAATTCAATTATTGTTATTGATTTTTAAAATGGATTTTTTTATCAGTACTGTCTGTATACTTTTTTATAAATTGAGGTATCGCCAAGCGGTAAGGCAACGGACTCTGACTCCGTCATCCAAGGTTCGAATCCTTGTACCTCAGCATTAAGCACCAGTAAAAAACCCCGGACTGTCCGGGGTTTTTTGTCACCAACAGGAAAGTTTTAATTTTCCTTCACCAAAAAGATGAATGAGGTCTGATTGCTTCAGTTCATCACTCCTCCTGCGCATGTAAAATTGCTGCCCTGAACTTGCTGTGGCTTTC
>CAYTSF010000219.1:0-3773 GCA_964440335.1 uncultured Leptospirales bacterium | reverse complement strand
TCAATAATTTTGCTCACAGTAAGTACGGTTCCCCATTTCAGGGCATTTTCAAGGTTACGACTGCCCTTGCTGTATTTGCCTGAAACCGCATCATAAGCTTCGGGCTCCGCCAGATCTCTCAGCATCATGTAGAGCAGTGAGTTGTTGAGGTGGAAATAAAAATATCCCCAGCCCCTGTGTCCCTTGTAGAACATCCCGCCGCCGTTGCTTACCAGCGCAAGGTAGCCCGCGGTGAGGTTGCTGCCGAGAAATGTTTTCTGGCCGATAAAAAGCGCTGACTCACCAAGGTAATGGCTTGCATACGCGTCCATGAAAAGAGACATGCCCCCTGCCAGCGCCATGTACCATGCAAACCAGTTTGCGGCTATGTCGTCGCGCGAAAGGTTCTCGTGGTTGTGCCTCAGGTCCTCGGGCTTGTTTATGAAACCCCGCACTTCCAGGTAGAGCCATGGCGCTGCGTTCACTGTCCAGAGCGCCAGGCCGGGCCAGTCTTCAAATGTGTAATAACCGAGAACCGGAGCCGCGAATGGCATGGAAGCGGCTGCCAGCGGTGTGGTTAAAAAAATAAAAAGTGTATCGTAGAATGAAGTCTCTCCGAATACGATCTCCTGCTTGCGCGAAGTATAATAGCTCTCGATCTTCTCTGATTCGGATGAATAGTCTGCCAGGATGTAATCACCGGCAACGATTTCACAGTTCGATGAAACAACTCTGCCCTTTTCAATTGCAGCTTCGCCCTTTGCTGTCATTGTGCCAGATGAAGATGAATATACAGTATATTTTCCTGATAATTTGATGTTCTCAATGGATGCCGTACCGTTTTTAACAGTAAACTGGGAGGGGTAAAGGTAATGCCTTAAAGCCTCTGCGATAAAAAAGGCCGCGTTCTCCTCGCAGATGAGGCTGAACTCCCTGGGATTGATGTTGCCGGTTGCCGGTATCCTGATTTTCCTGGAATAGATCATGCGGTTTTTGTAGATTCCGCCCGTGGCAAAGGCGTTCAGAGTGATGTTGATGTAATCTCCGCGCTCCTCCACTGCCCCGGTTATGGCAAGATCTATCTGCGCGTTCTCTGCAAGCCTGAGGATGCATGTCTCTTCAAAACAGCTGTTTTTTTCTATCTCTCTGCTTATCATGCCCGGATTGATTGTTGCGAACGAGGCATTTTTCAGTATCTGCGTGATATGCTGTTCAAGGAGAAGGGTTATTGCCTGTGCGCGCTGTGAGTTGTACGATATGTACATAACTGCGGTTACAGGGGCCGTAAAAGCGCCCCTTGCCAGCATGCAAAGAATTAATGTCAGGAAAATTTTTTTCATACAGTAATATCCGGGTAAGTGATGCTATGACTGTATGATTCGAGGTGTCAAATAAAAAAGATCAGTAACGCCTGAATACTGCTGCCAGTTTGCCCAGAATGGAAAAGGGACTGTTTTCAATTGGTTTATAGGCCCTGTTCATGGGAAGCAGTTTCAGGCTGCTGCCGGTTTTACTGAAAACCTTCAGTGTTGCCTCATCTTCAAGCAGGGCCGCAACAATATCCCCGTTACTGGCCGTGTTCTGCTGCCTGATTATGGCGATATCGCCGTCAAGGATTCCCCCCTCGATCATAGAATCCCCTGCCACATTAAGGGCAAAATATTCTCCGCTGCTGAACATTGTTTCAGGAAAGGTCAGGTAATCCTCAATATTCTCCTCTGCGAGAATGGGCGCGCCTGCGGCAATCCTGCCCAGGAGAGGAATACTCCTCCCTCCAGTCGCATTGCCATGCTCGGCACCAGCATCAATAACGACTATTGCCCTGGATTTGTTCTGTTCTGTCCTGATAAAACCCTTTTTCTCAATGGCCTTGAGGTGGTCATAAGCACCCTTGACAGTGATCCCGAAACTGTCGCCGATCTCGCGCACAGTCGGCGGAAAGCCGGAGTCGATAATCTTTTCTTTGATATATTCAAAAATCAGCTGCTGTTTATCTGTAAGATCTTTGCTCATATTTATACCGCCTTAATATCTAAACAGAAAATTAGCATACATTTGTATAATTGTCAAGGGATAAATAATTTTTTTCAGTAATAATTCCTAAATATATATTTTAGTGTAAAAAAAGAAAAATTATATGCCCCCGCCGCCTTCGGCGGCGGGGGCAATAGAGCTTTATTTACTTGTAAAAAAGTTAAGGAATAAATACTGAATTTTTTTACAGTTTTATACCCGTAATAAATTGGTTTACCACAGTCGCTATTCTACTCCGCCCGCCGCAGGCGGGCGGAGTAGAATATAATTCCTAAACTTTTTTATTGAATAAATTGCTCTAATTGCCGTAGAGTTATGGAGAGAAAAATCAGGCACGATAAAAACATAAATACATTATTCTATATGCGTCATGTATCCCAGTTGTATAAGGGGGATTATATGTGTGCTATCCTCCTGGTACTTTGCGCTGAAGTCCCTGCCGTATGCCGCTCCCAGCTCAAGAAAAAAACCCTCAATGAGCAGATGAAAGCATGGGCCCGCATAGAATATCGTAATATCGTTTTCAGGAGTTGCGCCGTCGCTGAAACAGATCATGCCCCCGGCAACCGAGAATGCGAAGAGTGGAGAGGTGGCTGAACCAGTAAATACAATGTCAAAATTTCCCTGGAGAAGGGCCAGGAAAAGTCCTGTCTCCTCCTCAATCTCCTCAACCGTTTCTTCACCGGTATCATCTCCGAGGAGATAAAGCATATGGAGTACCGAACCGGAAAACTGGCACCCTGTATATTCTGAATAGAAACCTATGTTGAAATTCACAACACCCGGCGTCCCAAGAGTAAATCCGGCATAGGTATCTGCGCTGTAGGCAATACCGGTTGCAAATAACAGGGTACATATCGTGAGCAATACTTTTTTCATGAACCACCAGCATTAAATAGAATTGCAGCGGGGATTGTCTTGCACCCGCAGGGAAGCACCTGTTGGAATAACAGGTTGTGCTGTATCATTTGAACGGTTTATTTTTATCTTTCCAGTTCCACCATTTAAGAAGTTCAGGGTCATGGACTTCGTTTTCTGCATAGTAAACTGCTGCCCTGAACACATAGAGAACACACCTGTCTATGTAGGTTCTCCTTACATAGGTGAGTATGCGGTACATATCTTCGGGGTCTTTGCCCCTGAGGTCTGCGACGCATTTTATGCCGATTTCGACCATGTCACTTTCGATTGAAGGCCCTACACCGGGTATAGACCTGAGGCCGGTCTGCGGCTTTGCTTCATGTTTCATATGTGTCCCCGGTTCAGTTATTGTACAGCCTTATACCACATACAGCGCTGTATCCATCGGCATAATCGAGCTCAACCAGACAACCATTAGCCGTCACGCCGGCGGCCCTGCCGTTTGTCAATTCAACTACAATGCGTTTTTCAACGCCCAGGTTATTTATAGTGAACTCCGCGTCAGTTACAACATCGTCATTGTCGAAGGTCGCGGTTCCGGCACCGGTAAATGTTATAATCGCGCCGTTCTCTGAAAATAAAACGGATTCATCCATCTGGAGTTCAACAAGCTCACCGGCTGCGCATATCTTCACAGGAGACTTCCTTAACGCACAGCTTATCAACTGTCGACCAGACTGTCAATAAAATAACAACGGCTTCTCTTCTGGGGATGCATAACACACCTTCATCATGAACGCCCGTGCGTAACGCCCCGCAGGGGCTTTCCTGCCATGACAGGAAGCAGTTTCGCACCAAGCCTGATTTTTGTTCTTGATACTCTCCCTTGAATAAACTAA
>CAYTSF010000218.1:0-3858 GCA_964440335.1 uncultured Leptospirales bacterium | reverse complement strand
CGCAGGGTTGAGGAACTCACACCCGGCGGAGTGAAAAAAGAGAATCCCGGCGACTACCCGCCCGTTACTATATATTCATGCGGGCCTACGGTTTACAGCTACGCGCACATTGGAAATTTCCGCACGTTCATGTTCAACGATTTCCTTCGAAGGTACCTGAAGTTCAGGGGATTTAAAGTGGACCATGCCATGAACATCACCGACGTTGACGATAAGACAATCGCGGGTTCACTGAAAGAAAACCTGAGCCTGGCCGAATACACGCAGAAATACACCGGGATATTCTACAACGACCTTGCGACCCTGAACATTGAAATGGCTGAGCACAACCCGAAGGCCACCGAGTCCATTGATGAGATGATAAACATCCTGAAGCTCATAGACAGCAGGGGTATTCTCTACGAGAAGGAGGGATCGCTCTACTTCAACATCGCAAAGTTCCCGACGTACGGCAGGCTTTCGAACCTGGAGAGCAGGGAGATCAAGGCCGGTGCCCGCTACGACGCCGACGAGTACGAGAAGGATGATGTGCGCGACTTTGCCCTGTGGAAATCGCCGAAGGAGAACGAACCCTTCTGGGAAACACCCTACGGACCTGGACGCCCCGGCTGGCACATAGAGTGCTCTGCGATGATCAGGAAAATCTTCGGCTCGACAATCGACATACACACAGGGGGGGTTGACCTTATCTTCCCGCACCATGAAAATGAAATAGCGCAGAGCGAGGCAGCCTACGGGGAGACCTTCGTGCGCCACTGGATTCACGTAGAGCACCTGTTAGTTGATGGTGCCAAAATGTCCAAGTCCGCGGGCAACTTCTACACTCTGCGCGACCTTGTGGAAAAAAAATTTTCCCCCAGGTCTATCAGGTACCTGCTCATGTCTGCCCATTACAGGAAACAGCTGAACTTCACGCTCGAAGGAATAAAGCAGGCTGACCAGGCGCTGGAACGCATCGACAACATGATACTGAGGCTCAGTGACGTTAAAACAGGTTCAGGCAGAAACCCCGAAGTAGCGGCAGCAGCCTCAAAGATGAAACACGATTTTACCGAAGCAGTTGACAACGACCTTAACATCTCAGCCGGACTGGCTGTATTCTTCGATTTCATAACTGCAGTCAATATCATGATCTCTGCGGAAAAAATTTCAGCTGATGACGCGTCTGATATAATGGACGCACTGCGCGACATGGACAGGGTCTTCGGCTTTATCTTTTTCCAGGTTGAGGACGAGGCTGACAGCGCCAGGATTGACGCGCTGGTGCAGGAGAGGATCGACGCCAAGAAGAACAGAAACTTTTCCAGGGCGGACGAAATTCGCGACCTGCTGAAGGATGAAGGCATAATACTTGAAGACACAAAAGATGGTACGCGTTGGAAAAGAAAGAGGCAGTAACAGGAAGAAACCCGGTACTTGAATACCTGAAGGGCTCCAATGAGACAAATGGGATGTCTCTCCATGTTTCTGAAGGCTCACATGGCCGCATCATAGACGACATATTGAGCCTTTGCAAAAAGAAGAATGTACGTGTCGTAACAGAAAGCAGGTCATTCTTTGACAGGTTCCAGGCATCGGTCCACCAGGGTGTAGTATTATACATCCCCCCGAAAAAGGAACGGGCAGATTCCGGCAGCATCCTTAAACGCGCAGCCTCTGATAAAGGCGTAATCGTGCTCCTTGACCAGGTGACAGATCCGCATAACACTGGTTCAATTATCCGTTCGGCCGAGGCCCTTGGATGCATGGCAGTTGTGATCCCCAAAACAAACTCCGCAGGCATAACCGATACCGTCATAAAATCCTCGGCAGGAGCCACTGCCCACATTGAAATCATGACAATAAATAACGTGGCGCAGTTTCTGGAAGAGCTCAAGAGAGAGGGTTTCTGGATCATCGGCACCAGCGACCACGGAAACGTCGAGCTCTCAAAACTTGGCACAATCCTGCCCGCATGCATTGTTATCGGCAGCGAGGGCAAGGGCATGAGGCGCCTCACAGAGGAGAAGTGCGATTACACGGTTTCGATCCCCCTGAAGGGGAAGGTTTCGTCCCTCAACGCTTCGGTTGCCGCGGGCATTGTGATCTACGAGATTATGAAGAACCGGTAAAATCCGCCATAAAAAATACTTGCCAATGCAGGGCAATAATTATTGCTTTCATTAATATTACTACAAACTACAGGTAAACGATGGATCTATCTCACATACGGAATTTTTCAATTATTGCACACATTGATCACGGCAAATCCACCCTGGCTGACAGGATAATCGAAAAGTGCCGACTTGTAAACGACAGGAACAGGAAAGACCAGATGCTCGACACCATGGACATTGAGCGCGAGCGCGGCATTACCATAAAATCGAACGCGATAACCCTGAACTATACCTCGAAATCAGGCGGCGATTACGTCTTCAACCTCATAGACACTCCGGGCCACGTTGACTTCACATACGAAGTATCGCGCGCACTCTCGTCGTGCGACGGTGTTATCCTCATAGTCGATGCATCCCAGGGGGTTGAGGCACAGACCATAGCCAACTTCTACCTTGCACTTGAAAACGACCTTGAGATTCTCCCTGTAATAAACAAGATAGACATGCCAAGCGCGGACATTGAGAACACGAAAGCCCAGCTCGACAAGGTCCTTGGCCTTGACCCTGACATCGCTGTGCTCACATCTGCTAAAGAAGGCATCGGGATTGATGAACTCCTTGAAAAGGTAATCGAGATTATCCCGGCGCCAAAGGGTGACCCGGAAGCTCCGCTGAAGGCGCTCATATTCGACTCATTCTATGACCAGTACCTTGGCGCAGTAATCAAGGTCAGGATCATAGATGGTTCAGTGAAAAAGGATGACGTCATAAAGCTCTTCTCAACAGGTAAGGAATTCAACGTTGTTGAGGTAGGGGCCTTCAGACTCGACCTGGAAAAACGCCAGTCCCTGGGGCCGGGCGAGGTGGGATACATCGTTGCGGGCATCAAGAGCGTTGTGGATACAAAAATCGGCGACACAGTGACCCATGCAAAACGCCCGGCGCCTGAACCGCTTAAAGGATTCAAGAATGTGAAGTCCATGGTTTTCTCCGGACTCTACCCCATGTACAGCGACGAATACGAAGACCTGCGCGAGGCCCTCTTTAAGCTGCAGCTCAATGACGCGTCGCTCCTCTTTGAGCCGGACAATTCATACGCCCTGGGCTTCGGGTTCAGGTGCGGATACCTTGGGCTGCTTCACATGGAGATAGTCCAGGAGAGGCTTGAGAGGGAGTTCGACCTTGCGCTTGTAACTACAGCACCAAGTGTTGAGTACAAGGTCCACCTGCAGAACGGCAAGGAGCTTACCATCGACAACCCTGTCAACTTCCCCGACCCCGGAGAAATTGACAGGATAGACGAACCATTTGTGCGGGCATCCATTGTAACACCTAACGACTACGTGGGCAACATCATGCAGCTGGTAACAGACAGCCGCGGCATACACAAAAATATGGAATACATTACCCCCCAGCGGGTGCAGCTCACCTATGAACTGCCGCTTTCAGAAATTGTATTCAACTTCTATGACAAGCTCAAGTCCATTTCGCGCGGGTACGCTTCGTTCGATTATGACCTTATAGACTTCAGGACATCTGACATGGTGCGCGTTGACATCCTGGTAAACGCCGAGCCGGTTGACGCGCTTTCGTTCATTGTTCACAGGGACAAGGCCAGGACGCGCGGCAAGGACATTATTGAAAAGCTGAAAGACATCATACCCAGGCACCAGTTCAAGATACCGCTGCAGGCCGCCATAGGCGCATCGATCATCGCGCGGGAGAACATTTCTGCTGTGCGCAAGGATGTTACCGCAAAGTG
>CAYTSF010000217.1:2581-3872 GCA_964440335.1 uncultured Leptospirales bacterium | reverse complement strand
ATCACCTTCGAGGACAGGATCAAGGGAACAGTAACGTTCAACAGCAGCAATATTGGGGGGGACTTTATCATTGTCCGGTCAGACGGGGGCCCGGTATATAACTATATAGTAATAATCGACGACACACTCATGGAAGTCACGCACGTAATACGCGGAGAAGACCACCTCTCGAACACACCCAAGCAAATACTCATCGGCAGGGCCCTGGGAATGAACGTGCCCGATTACGCCCACCTGCCCCTCATACTCGGTTTTGACAAGAAGAAGCTCAGCAAACGCCACGGGATTACATCCGTTGACCTCTACAGGCAGGAGGGCTACCTGCCCGAGGCCCTCATGAACTACCTGGGGCTCCTGGGATGGTCAACCGAAACCGGCGAGGAGATCCTTTCTGTAGATGAACTTGTAAATCTCTTCGACCTCTCGGCAATAGGCAAAAGCCCGGCCGTCTTTGACTTCCAGAAACTCAAGTGGATAAACGGGAACTACATAAAAAAATACTCCGACAGCGAGGCAGCAGCCCTGTTCACACCCTACATAGCTAATGCGGGATTTGACACAGCGTCCATGGACAAACAGAAACTCGAAGAGATGATTTCAGCGGTACGCAACAGCTGCGAGGTACTCTCTGACATCACAAAATTCATAGGCATCTTCCTCAATGATATCAACGAGCCCGACGAAGAGACAGACCATCACATGAAAGAGGACTACGCGCTCGACGTAATAAGGGCAGCCCGTGAGATTATCGGTTCTCTCGACGAAAGCAATGTGCGGGAAAACCTTGCCAACATGATAAAGGAAAAGACACAGCACAAAGGCAAGAAACTCTTCCATCCCATGCGCGGCATGATTACGGGAAGGCTTGTCGGGCCCGACCTTGACAAAGCAATACCCCTCATAGGATACGGCAACATCAAGAAGAGGATTGAATTCTGTTATACGAGATACTGTGTGTAATGATTACAGGCGAGTTCGATCTGATCCGCAGCATAAGGGAACTCCTAGCGACCAGGCAACGGGTTCCCTCAGCTCTGTCCGGTATAGGCGATGACTGCGCCATCTACCGCATCTCGGAGGGCAGGTACGGTCTCTTCTCGGCAGACATGAGCATCGAGGGCGTACACTTCAGTTTTTCATGGTGCAGGTATTATGACGCGGGCTACAGGTCAATGGCAGCGAACATATCCGACATACACTCAACCGGGGGCAAACCGGTACATGCCCTGGTTTCACTTGGAATCCCGATTTACACTAACGCAGACCAGGTACTCGAAGCCTACAATGGAAT
>CAYTSF010000217.1:1232-2481 GCA_964440335.1 uncultured Leptospirales bacterium | reverse complement strand
TGCCATAGATGAACTCCGGTCATTATACTCCCCGACCGCCATGATAGATATTTCCGACGGGCTCCTTGCGGACCTGAACCACATCTGCGAAGAGAGCGGCTGCGGATTCGAACTTTACCCTGAAAATATTCCCGTACCGCAGGAGGTGGCATCATACTGCGGCAGAACATCCACAGACCCTTTAAAATACCTGCTTCACAGCGGTGAGGAATACCAGATGATATTCACATCACACCAAAAAATCGATGGACAGAGCGCTTCGTATATAGGAAAAGTAATTCCTGACGGAAAATATATTATCATTAACGATGTCCGTACTGAAGCCGGTATTAAAGGCTACGATCACTTTAACATGAAAGGTTGACACATGAAATCCCCTGTAAAAATTCTTGTTTTATGCTCACTCCTGGTGGTCTCCTGCGCGAAAATGCCGCAGTCCATTGCCAGCGGCCAGTGGCATTACGATCTCATTGTAAATGGAATCAAGGCAGGCAACGCTGTCATGAGCACAAAGGAGGAGAACGGCCTCTATGTTTCCAGGACATCCATGACCATATCCATGGGAACAATAACGAGCACGGCCGTTCAGGTCGCCACTGAAACCAAGGATTTTAAACCGGTTAAACTTGAGACCTGCAACACCATCGAAGATTCAGCAACCGGCACCAGGCAGGAGATCAATAAAACAGCGGACTTTAACGGCAGCAGGGTCACACTGAAATCTACAGACGGCACTGTGACTTTTACCCTGGATGAGCCGTTTATTATCGAAGGCAATTATTTTGAAGACCAGATGATCCGGAACAAATTCAGGGATAAGCTCGAAATACGCGCCAGGATCTACGAACCCATGGTTGAAATCGACAAGACAATCCTTGTTATCGTAAATGTAATCGGAAAGGAAACCATCAAAGTAAACGGCCGCAGCATCAACGTATTCCACTACAAGGAACGCGTTGAAAAACTCAAAAGCGTTGATGTCTATGTCAACGAAGAGGGAGTAACAGTAAAGATTTCCATGAAGATGCTCAACAATACTTTTGAACTGGTACTTGTTGACTGAAATGAGTGTGAGGCATGGATTAATTCTCATCCTGGCAATAGCCGCATGTATTCACACGGGGTGCCGGAATGAACAGAAACCCGCGCTGCCTGTAACGTCATTCATCATTGAAAGCGCACCCGGAATCGAAAAAGCTTTCAACGAAGCATCGACGCTCTACAGGATAACCTATTCAGATACCGAGTT
>CAYTSF010000217.1:0-1132 GCA_964440335.1 uncultured Leptospirales bacterium | reverse complement strand
ATGCTCCCGGCATCAGCTATCCTTAAAAACCGTACAGGCGACTGCACCGAACACAGCGTTCTAACAGCTGCGCTTCTCCGCGCATGCGGCATACCCGCAAGGTGTGTCGTCGGAGTAATACTTTCTGAAGATTTCAACGGAAAAAAAAATGTCTTTGTCTACCACATGTGGGTTGAGGCTTTTTATAACAAAAGGTGGATTCAGGTGGACTCCACCAGGCCCGGCAGCCTTCACCTGAACAGGTACATAGCCTTCACGTATCACTCACTCACCACAGAGATGCCCATGGACTATATGTCCGCCATCTCGTCACTGACCGACCTCACCATTACCAGAATCCAGTAATTCACCGGAGCGAACATACAGCGAAAGCGACGTTGTACCATATGCCCTTGTGAATTTTTTTGTGAACGCACCGGCTGCATCAGGCAGATTATTTTTTGAGAAATGCTGCACCACAATTATTCCATCATCCGAAATGAGGCCGGGAGCGGAAAACTTTTCGATTAGACCGGCATATACTGACCCGCCATCCCTGTTTTTATCGTACGGAGGATCAAGGTATACCACATCAGGCACAATACCCTTTTCCTGCAGAACCCTCATGACCGATGAAGCCTTCATGTTCATGGCAATGTACCTGTTTTTTTCACAGGATGACTCGAGGAACTTCCTGATGAATGAATACCTCTTCCTGTCGAACTCGCTGAAAATTACCAGGGAGCAGCCGCGGCTTATGGCCTCAACCCCTATCTGGCCTGAACCTGAATAGAGATCAAGAAATACCAGGCCATCCAGGTCCTCGCCGAGTATGGAAAATATGGCGCCCTTGACTTTTTGCGGGGTAATATCCGCATCGCCGAAACTGCCGTTTACGAAAGGTATAGCCTTACCCTTCAATGACCCGGCTATGACACGCAGGGTTCCTTTCAATCCTCTACTTCCCCTGCTCAAGGGCAGAATTCAATTCCTCAAGAAATTTATTCAGTTCAAGCCCCTGGTTGAATGCAATCTTTCCAATAGTCTCCTCTTTTACCCCTTTGCATCCAGGGCAGTCGAGGTTATACCTGTAGAATATATCAGCAACTTTTTTTGACATTTTAAGCGCATCAGATGCATTTGTATCGACAGT
>CAYTSF010000216.1:2369-3946 GCA_964440335.1 uncultured Leptospirales bacterium | reverse complement strand
ATGAACATATTCGACATAAACTATATCCTTTTTCACCTGCCCGGTTATGACCTGAGCGCCGTTGAATTCATCGGCACAGTGAGCGGCATGTTATGCGTTATTTATGCTGCAAGGGGGCGCGTCATATCCTGGCCCCTGGGTATTCTGAACGCCATTTTCTTCTTTGTGCTTTTTTACCAGGCAAGGCTTTACTCCAGCATGATCCTGCAGGTATATTACCTTGTCACATCAATAATTGGATGGTACAGGTGGACCCATCCCCGCCATGAACTTGAAACCGACACCAGGGATGAACTTAAAGTTTCGCGCATGAACCCTTTCATCTTCGGGGCGGTGCTGGCATTTACATTTATTATTTCACTCATGGCCGGCGCCTGCGCAGCGCACCTGCACTCCTGGCTCCCATTCGTGTTCCCGGCGCCCGCTGCTTACCCGTACCTTGATTCATTAATATCGGTATTCAGCATAACTGCCCAGGTCTTTCTCATGCTGAAGAAGAACGAGAACTGGATGCTGTGGGTCGTTGTTGATACGTGCGCCTCTGTCATGTACTTCATGACCGGCGTTTACATGGTGGCCATAGAATATGTTATCTTCGGGATTATTGCAGCGGCAGGATTATGGAACTGGCGAAGGATCATGAACAGCTACAGGAACGATGACAGCGGATTCGATGTTGAACTTGAATTAGATCGTAATGCATAAAAATCCCGCAGGTTGGATAACATGCTGAAAATAAAGCATAAAAAAGAAAAGATACCGAATTACAGCAGTGAACGAATTGATCAGGACTCTATCTTTTTCATGGAGATTATTGAATGAAGCAGGGCCTTGTTATCGGGAAGTTCATGCCGCTGCATAAGGGGCATGAAGCGCTCATAAATTTTGCGGCTTCACGGTGTGATGAACTTGTTGTGCTGCTTGGTGTGACTCAGGGTGAGCCCATACCGGGCCACCTGCGCTTTAAGTGGCTATGGGAGACATTCAGGGGCCATAAGAATATCCGCATTGAGTACACCGATGACCCCCTGCCTGACGCGCCAGTATCATCCCGCGACGTGTCGCTTGTATGGGCCCGTTACCTTACGCGGCGGTTTCCAGGAGTTAAGGTTATTTTCGGTTCGGAGCAGTACGTTGAGTACCTGGCTGAGTACATGGCCATCGATCATGTCTTCTTTGACCAGCAGCGCAATGCCATTCCTGTCTCTGCAACCATGATACGCCAGGCGCCGCACCTTTACTGGCACTTTCTTGCAGATGCAGTGAAGCAGTACTATGTAAAGAAGGTCTGCATATTCGGCCCTGAAAGCACTGGCAAGACCGTGCTCACCGAACGCCTTGCTGAGCGTTATAAAACTGCATTCGTGCCCGAAGTCGCGCGCCATATGATCGATGAGTGCGGAGGCGAAGTGACCTATGAAATAATAGAAAGAATCGGGCCTGCGCACGCAGAGGCCATAATCGAAAAGAGTGCCATGTCTGACCGTTTCCTCTTTGTCGATACCGACATCGAGATCACACGCATGTTCTCCCGTCACTACTTCGGCAGGGTGCCCGACTTCGCGCCCTGGGTGGAT
>CAYTSF010000216.1:0-2269 GCA_964440335.1 uncultured Leptospirales bacterium | reverse complement strand
CCCTCAATCTCCACTGGTATCTTCACGCCGTTGATCTCTTTGTATTGGCCGCATACGCCTGCCCACCTTTCCATCTTTTCGCCGTTCATGTATCGCATGGTTTCAAAGCTGACAATTTCACCTGCCTCATTGAATGTCACGTCGTAGTAAACCTCTATGCCGTTGTATCTGTAGGTGAGCTTTGCCCTGTTGCTGTCAAGAGGCTCCCATGAAAGGTTTTCTGACGTGAGAAGGGCAGTGGGGAACCATACGCTTTCGCCCAGCCAGCGGAGCAGTTCACCCTGGTCAAAGGCTGGTCCTTCACCGTTCATGATACGGATGAATCCCAGGATGAAGACCTTCAGGTTTCCTTTACCCCCGATGTAGCTGTCCCATGCATGGAACATGGAGGTCTTGCCGCGCCATATAAATCCCGGCGTGAAAGCCGTGTAGTACTGCTCACCAGTGATGTTGACCCAGTCTTTATCCACGCCTGTTTTGAACAGGCCGCTGTGCTTCAGTGAAACGGATGCTATGTACTTCTGCCCATCCCTGAGCACATGACGGAAGTAACGCTGCACAGGCTGCGGAAGGCCTTTCAGCCCGTCATACGAAAATGTTTGTGGCGCTCCGCTCTTCTGTAAGTTCTGCATCCCGGAAACTATTCCGGAAAAGCCCATCCTGTTGTATAATATTGCGCATGCAACGAGGATTGATATTACCGCGATGATGATAATGGATTTAGTCAGTAGCGGGTTCATTTTCTTTTCATTGACATGCGGCCCAGTTCATCCATCTGCTTCGAGAACGCACCGTAACCGTTTTTTCTGATATACTCAATGCCCTTGCTCCTGTCGGAATTGAACAGGAACCCTATGACCTTTGCTATGGGGTTGTTGTATTTTTTGCAATCCATGGGGTTGCTGAAGGTCGCGCATTCAGCGCAGCTTCTGTAGCTGTTCTCCATGCAGCATTTTCTTATTGCGCACCATGATGCTTTTTCGTTTTTTTCGCAGCCGGGGCATTTACCCTTTGTGTATTTTCCGCATGCCTCGCAGTAGAGGCCGCAGAATGCTATGTTGCTGCTCTTTGATCCATCTGTTCCAAATGTTGTTTTTGCCATAATTGTACCTCTTTGTTTAAAGCTATACGGATGTTATGTATTTTGCCAAGTAAAATATTCCTGTTCTGTACATGTTTATGTAACAAAAGCGCATACATGATACAATATAGTTTATCCCCCCTGGACCGGCATTAACCGTTTCATTTTAAGGGGGCTTTTTAAATTCTTCCGGCGGTATAATTTATGAAATTAAAGTATTTTATAATACTTTTTGCCCTTGCAGCAGCAACCGCGCTTTTTTCCAGCGGTGACAGATACAGGCTTGAAACCCGTGAAAGGGATAGCGACATTAAGCTCTCTTTCAGCAGGGAGTTCTTTGTGAACAACGTGTCTCTTGATTTCATCTTCCCATTCAGGCTCGACAGTTATTTTTCCAGGGCTGAACTTGTTTCGGTGATGGGTGAAATCTACAGGGATCTCTCTTTGAACTACCAGAAGGTTCTTTCCATACCTTTGAAGGATGGAAAGGAGCTGGTCATCATTTTCAAATCCTACATGGTCGATAAGAAGATGACGCTTCTTGTCCTGTCCAACCTGGACCTGAAGAAAAAAGAACTCGTCCCGCCCGGCGGTGACTTTTCAGGTTGTTATGCGAAACAGTATTTTATTATAAACGAAGGCCTTGTCCCCGGCGAGATATATTATATGAAGGACAAGGAGGCTGAGGCTGCGAAGTTCAGGGAGGGAGGGGATTATAATGCCCTGGCGGATTTTTATCTCTTCGACGATAACGCGGATAACGATGCTTCAATTCCGGGTATAATCGCCGATGGGCTGAAGCATACGGACGATACTTACAAAATGTGCCTGCTCCGCCTCACCGAGGCCCAGTACCAGCTCTTTAAAAAACATTTTGACCTTGCCTCTGCTGCGGCAGGTGAAGCTGCAAAGCTCGCTGCATCAGTTGATGATGAAAAGAGGAGGGAGTTTATAAAGGTATCAGCAGGCCAGCTTGACTTCATAATCAAAATTGCGGGGAGCATCAAAGACTGACGCCCCGCACCGGGGTCTGGCGCTGCCCTTTATATAGGGCATACCTTCAGTACAGCTTTACCCTCTGCCAGCCGCGGACTGAGTTTATCATGTAGAGCTCATGGCATTCTGCCAGTTCATCAACAGTAATTATTCTTTCCCGCAGCATCCCCTGTTCAATGAGGTGCCTTCGGA
>CAYTSF010000215.1:0-3983 GCA_964440335.1 uncultured Leptospirales bacterium | reverse complement strand
CTGACTGCATCAATTGCCGCTATATAGTCTATAGCCGCCCCCCCAATATTTCTAAATTGTCCTCCCGCGTACACAATGCTTCCCTTCAGTGCAAGGGTATTGATACGACCATCAGCTCCGGGGTTCCATGAGGTCAGTTTGCCTTCAGTATCGATAGCCGCGATATGGTTCCTCACCTGTCCGCCGATGTTTGTGTTCCCGCCCACGAAAAGACCGTTTCCATCTATAGCAATAGACTGAATATTGCCAGAACCGGGATTCCATGAGGTAGCCTTGCCGCTTATGGCATCAATAGCTGCTATGGAACCTCTGGTCTCTCCGCCTATATTTGTAAATGAACCACCGGCATATATGGTATTTCCGCTTACAAGAAGAGCAGTTATGCCGCCATCTGAATCCGGTTTCCACGGTGTAGCCTTGCCGCTGGTGGCATCAATTGCTGCAATATATTTTCTTTCATCAGTGCCTATCTGTGTAAAGCTGCCCCCCACGTATACAGTACTTCCGTTTACTGCAATAGTTTCTACATAACTGTTTACGCCGGGATCCCATGAAGTCAGCCCGCCGCTATCTGTATTAAAAGCTGCTATATATTTTCTTGCTGTACCATTTACGTATGAAAAGCCTCCCCCCGCATACAGAATGTTTCCGCTCAGAGCAAGGGTTCCGACAAGGGCATCCAGGTTGGGATTCCATATTGATAACGCGGCGCTGACTGTGTCTACAGACGCAAGATAGTTCCGCGGCATTCCGTTTATCACTGTAAAATTTCCACCAATATAGAGAGTGTTACCGCTTATCAGAAGGGCATATACTCCTTTGTCAGGGTCCGGTTTCCATGGGTTAGCCTTGCCGCTTGCGGTATCAATAGCTGCCAGATTCATCCTGTTTTCCCCGCCGATACTTGTAAAGTACCCGCCCGCGTAGAGTGTGGTTCCGCTTACTGCAAGTGTAATAACTGTACCATCCGAGCCGGGATTCCATGCCGGATCGACTGTTCCGTCCGCAAGTATATGGGCGATGTTGTTCCTTTCAACTCCCCCTACATCAGTAAAAGTACCACCTATATACCATCCGCCGCTGCCGTCCGGAAGTGACGTATATACATAACCAGTTACAAGAGGCCATTTGCCGATCTTTTTGCCCGTATTTATATCAATGCCTGCCCATCCTCCGGTATACGGTCCTATATATGTAAAATCGCCACCGATATATGTTGTGCCATTTTCATCCACAGCCAGTGCATTCACCGTACCGTTTGGGGTGTATGGCCCCACGTAACCAATTGATTCATCTCCGCCCCCGTTCCCGTCGCCACCATCTCCGCTGTTTCCACCGCTTCCGCTGCCTCCGCCGCCGCAGCCTGAAACCATGAATGCAAATAAAAACAGTAATGCCAGATGATACCTGAATTTTTTCATAAAAATACCTTTCGATTTAACTTTGATTTAATGCGATAAAGTAACGTATCAATTGAAAACTGTCGTCCGGTGGGATACCTTCGGACTTTTATTTTGATTTTTTACCGCGTCTGAACTGTTTTTTTGTATTGCGTAGGAGTAAGGCCGGTGTGTTTTTTAAATACGAAGTTAAAAGTGGCTTTTGAATTAAAGCCTGCAGCAAATGCCAGGTGGAGGATATTCAAACCCTGTTTTTCAGGATCAGCAAGAAATTCCATTGCGGTTTCAACACGGTAGGCATTGATGTAATCGAAAAAATTCTGATTCCGCTCTTCATTGATCGCCTGTGACAGGTAGTTGCGCGGGACAGCCAGCATGTCGGCAAGCATGGGCAGTGTAAGATCCGGGTCAAGCCAGGGCTGTCTTTCAGCCATAAGCGAGGTCAGTTTAGTCATGATATCACTGATTTTTGCATGGGAGAGTGTCCTCTTCTCACCGGGGATGTCGGTGCTGTCATCGCATAGTCCGGATGTGCCTGTAAAAATCTCATGCTGGGAAAGGCCCTTGTATCCTATAACGAAGATAAAAATGGTAATTACCACGGGGTATATTCTCTGTGTAATAAACCAGCCGTAATCCCCCCCATAAAACCAGTAGACATGAACAAGGGCGAATAATGCATAAATTAAAAGTATCAGACGAACAAGATAGTTAAGCCATGACAGGTTGATATCTTCAATTGAAGAGAAGAGTTCCCTTATGCGCTTTTTATGCCATGCCAGAAGCCGCAATGAAAGTACGAGATATACGCCTGAATAAATTATAAGACAAATAATCAGAAAGGTATCATTAACAGAAAGATGATACGACGTATCATTTACATAAGCCATCCAGAAAAATTTTATCTCTTCAGCAGTCATTGACATCCTGTTAAGCACTGCAACAACGACAGCAATAGCAGCAGGCATGAAGTTCAGGAGATGCACAGGTTTAAACCTGAAAGAAGGGAAGCAGATACATACAACATAAAGATAGAGCAGGGGGCAGACCAGTAAAAAAGGCGGGACTGTTTCGCCAATAAAAGAAAGACCAGGATGACGATTGAACAAACCGGTAAAAAAATAAGCCCCGTACATGATGGTTAACGACAATATACATAATAAAAAAGCGAGAATCCTGTGTGCCCTGCGGTTTCCCAGTTTAATATTTACAAGTAAAAACGCGAAAAAGAATCCCTGGATAATTCCTGCGGTGTTTATAACTGCCAGAATGTCGAATGATATGTCTGCCTGGATTTTCACTTCGGTTGAAATATGCCCCTTGTTGTTCTCTTTGATAATAAGGCCGTCGGCACCGGAAACGGTCCCGGCCAGAACCGGTGCGACCGTGCAGTTTATAAGACAGGCCATGAGCAAAACGTATATATAACCGTTTGTTTTTTGCAGAAACTGGTATCTTAAAAAAACCATGTGTTTCCAGCGAACTTCAGGTGATGGAGAGATGATCTGTACCAGACAATCATTGCGCAGTTCCGGTTGAACAACCGTTCTCACTGGCCACAATTGAAAAAGTCGGCCGTGAAATTTTTGATGCTGCTTTTTTTTCAGTTTTCATATTCGCATACCGTGTTTTCCGGTCTGGTTTCGGGAGTTTGAGGAACTAATATTTGGATGGATACAAAAACGTCAAGACAAAACCGGAGTTTTACCTATACGGGAAGTTCCAATTAAGGGCCAGGCTTTCAGGGATCATCATATGGCACTGTAACTGCGAACCTGCTGCCGCCTTTACTTCGCACCGTTATACCACTCTCTGTAAACCCTTCACAGCCAGGTTCAACCCTGACATTCTGCGTCGCAGGTGACGCAGGCATTGATGAAACTGAAACACTCATGCCGAAATGCGGTTCAGCAGAACATATCGGAAACGTCAGGCTGGGGGTAAACCTGTTCATTCAGCAGGTGGGATACGGTGTGTTCACGATTCAATATCAATTCACGATTGAGTCCGGTAAATTTAAAAATATTGACATGGCGATAAATTCAGTAATACTTGTCTCCTGTATCTGGAAACTGGTCACGTTACTATGAATAAAAGAAAATACATAATTCTTCTCGGCGATGGAATGGCAGACCTGCCGCTCGATGAACTTGGCGGTAGAACCGTACTTGAAGCTGCCCGCACACCCAACATGGACGACCTGGCACGTAATGGCTTCTGCGGTATGACGCAGACCGTCCCTGCCGGCATGAATCCCGGCAGCGATACGGCGAACCTCTCTGTGTTCGGCTACGACCCCCAGAAGTATTACTCTGGCAGGGCGCCGCTCGAGGCAATCAACATGGACATAGTTCTTGGCCCGTCTGACGTAGCCTTCAGGTGTAACCTTGTGAATGCATCGGGCGATACCATGAACGATTTTACATCGGGCCACATAGACAGCAGTCTCACAGAAATCGTAATAAACGAAATTTCCCGCGGCATTGTTCTTCCGGATATTGAGTTCTACCCCGGTGTTTCGTACCGAAACATCATGGTCTGGAGAAATTTTCCCTTCGATGAACTTCCTGACACGACGCCGCC
>CAYTSF010000214.1:0-3993 GCA_964440335.1 uncultured Leptospirales bacterium | reverse complement strand
TTGAGAGGGTCAGGCTGAAGGCATATAACAGCGCGCGTATCCTGTCGGCAATCTCAGCGCCATGGGGGAGTGTACCGGTATACGACGCAGCCCCTGACCTCACAACGGCGCCCTGTCCGGATTTTTTTGAAAAGGCTGAACCTGTTTTTAACAGGAACTCCCTGTGTTCAGGGGCAAGGACGTTCCCTGCCAGTATGCTTCCGGTGATACCTGCAAGTTCCGTGTCACCTGAAGGATTAAGCCCGCAGAGCACCATGCCCAGGAATAAAAGTTCATTATCGCCGAAAGTCCCCTCCGGCCTGAGCGTACTGCAGAGCACCGCAAGGTCGGCCAGGAAGACATTCCTGAAATCCTGCGGCGCCGATGCCGCGCACTCGTTGATCCCGGTAATGATCCTCTGCGCCTCGGCGATGATAAACTCCCTGCTCCTCTCTGCTCCTGGCACACCGGCCCGCGCTGAACCTGCGGGGGAAATATCAGTTCTCACGGTATCGGTAACAGGCACGCCCATTGCGGCGCCGCCAAGAATCGAAACAAGCGCATTCTCCGGGCCGTGGCATATGAAAGTGTAATTTTTTCCATCGGAAGAAAAAGCGGCCTTTGTGCCCGAAAACCCCCTGGAAAGGCTGACGCCGCTCACTCCACCCAGCACAACCGGGTCCCACCGTTTCCTGGAGTTTCTGCAAAAAAGCATGAGCCTGGAGTCGGTCGAGACAATCACTGCGGGTATATAGTCAGCTTCATTTCTGCTTTCAGGCGAAGGGCACATTCCGTCAGCCATGGCAGTGACCCTCTCGTTTTTTTTAAGAGCATCCTCAAGGGAACTGATGAACGCAGGCCTCTCCTGTATGAAATTCCATCTCTCGAGCCTGCTGAGTTCATCTGTCAGATTGCTTTTCACGTGTTACCCCTTGGCATCGGCAAGTTTTTCAAAACAGTGCAATATTCCTAATAATAAAGAGATAATGGATATTTGTAAAGAATATAATGCCTCCAGCCTCATTGTTATATTTTTATTTACATGCGCAGGGTACTGTTACAAAGCCCGGTAAAGTTTTAAAGGGGGATTTCAAGGCAACCTGTGCATCTAATAACAGTGTGGCATGATGAAAACTGACCGCAAAACTTTTACTGTCAGTCATTACCTGCATGAACAGTTCTTTTCAGTCCAGCCGTTATGCTATACAGGAAGTTTATCCGTACCGCTTCATTCATGGTGAACTCTGCGGCTGCATAGTCTTATGCTGCACCATAGACTATAAATCAGACCCGGTATTACCAGCCATAATACCATTGATGAGAAAAGTCAGCGCAGATTTCATTCTGCTTCCCGGATCTCCCTCAAGAGGTGTATATTTTGAAAAGTATATAACAAAGGCCTGTACCATGTGGTGCAAAAGGTCCGGGGTGACTTCCTTTTTTATCATGCCGCTGTTGATACCCTCCTCATAGAACGAACTGATTTCGCTGTAAAGCTTTTCATTCTCTTTGACTATATCTGCCTCGAGTTCAGGAAACTCGTTCAGGATGCTGCTGTAGTTGTTGATATAATTGTTCCTCAGAATTTCAGGCAGCGCGGCAACAAGGTTCTCCATGCGGTCAGCAAAGGGGGAATCCTTTCTGGTAATTTCAAGAATGGTTTCACGCATTGCCCCTATGCTGCTGAAAGCAACCTCACGGATAAGGTTCTCCTTGGATGCAATAATTTTATATAATGTCATCTTCGTAATACCTGAAGATTCAGCAAGATCATTCATATTCCATCCCTTAACGCCTGACCGCTGCATAAGGCTGGCTGCATTTTTATATATCTTCTCTTTCACGGCTTTGCTTGTAGCTTTCATTCTTGCACTATACCACTTTTATTTTTTTAGTATATTTAGTCCTTTTTTTTAATAATCACCCGGAATTCAGTTGACATTTTTAAAGAACATCGTTTTTATTAAAAATCATTGATATATTTACAAACATTTTATCAACAAAAGGCAGAAATAATTTTTTTGTGAACACTGTTAACATACTGCATTATAAGTGTGTTTAACACTAAACAATAATTTTCCATTCCGGCAACAAATTTATTAAAAGTTTTACTATTAAAGAATTCCGCGAGGGATTCATTTTTACAAAAACAAAAAAAGACCGGCTGGTTGGTTTTTATGAATCACAAAATAGTATGATGCCAAAATAGAGAGGGAATATGTTAAAACTTAAACGGTTCATCCTGCTTATGCTCATTTCATTATCACTTTTCCCGGTTTCGTGTATGGATTTCTCTGATTCATCCGGCACATCCTCAGGTGAAAGGAAGGAAAGCCCGGCACCCGGCAAAACCGGCCTGCTCAAATCATCGAGCGATGCAGCTGCCGAGCCGGAATATAGCTACACCTGTAACGAGCTGGTTTACATTCAGTCACAGGGCGCGGAATCAGCGGCGACTCTGGCAGCAAACATAATGATCCCGGTTAAAAAAGCCGGGGATGAAACCTTCCCCGCGATTATTTTCATAAACAGCTGGGCATGCGAAGAGCATGAGTACATAATGCAGGCTGCAAAATTCGCCAGGAAAGGTTACGTTGTCCTCAGCTACTCATGCAGGGGATGGGGAGTGTCCGGAGGCACCATTAATCTCGGCGGAACAGACGACATAGCTGACTTTAAAACTGTTGTGGACTGGCTTATCGCAAACGCTCCGGTTGACCAGTCAAACATAGGTGTATGCGGAATATCCCTGGGGGGCGGCGGTGCCCTCAATGCGGTATGCCACGATTCAAGGATCAAAACAGCTGTTGCCATATCTGCCTGGAGCGATCTCGAAAGGCACATGTGGTCAGGCGATACCCCCAGGATGATCTGGGGAAGCATCCTGTGCATAACAGGGACAATTCTTGGAAGGATCAATCCTGAAATCTATGAGATATTTTACTCAACGCTGTCAAACACAAAGATTTCATGGCTGAAGGAATGGTGTGCCGGACGTTCACCTGTGAATTTTATTGATAACATCAACCGTCAGAACACACCGGTTTACATAGCAAATAACACTGAAGACTACCTGTTCCCTCCCGACACTGTTCTTGATTTTTTCAATGCGCTGACAGTGGACCACAAGAGGGTTGACCTGAGCCTGGGCACACACTTTACAGGTGAAGCAACAGGGCTCCTGGGCCTTGACAATTACGTGTTTACAAACGTCCACAACTGGTTCGACTACTGGCTCAAGGGAGTTGATACCGGTATCATTGCAGATTCATCGCGAAGCGCGGTTGTAACCATCCAGGAAAAAAATTATCTTGAGAGGGTCACCTACGATACGGGAAGCCTGAGGAAGAGCGACGGAACATACTCATGGCCTCCGAATAATGTTGCAGAAAGCACATTCTATCTCGCGCCCCGTTCCCTTGTTACCAACGGCTCACTGAAGACGTCCATCAATACAAGCAATACAACGAACAGCTACTGGTCAGGGCTTCTTTCAGGTGCGACAGCCGGTGCCCTCATCTTCCCCATACTTGAACAGCTTGGAGTTGAGGTAACCACGAGCATGCTGCTACTTAACAGGGCTGAATCAATAGCATGGGAATCATCTGCCTTCACTTCCGCGAAAAAGATTCGCGGCGCATCTGAAATAACGCTCCGCCTTTCACTCTCACAACCCGGGGGACAGGTCATCGTTTACCTCTACGATGTAGACAGATGGGGAAGAGCAACATATATCACACACGGATTCCAGACATTCTGGAACGCAACCGCAGGAGAGGTTATGGAAGTAACCATCCCGGTAATTGCAACTGCCTATGACATCCCCGCAGGCCATCACCTTGCGGTCGTGATTGACTCAAGCGATCCGCTGTACGCCAAACCGTCACTTGTACCATTCACAGTTAAGGTCAGCTACAGCTCATCATCAGCAAAACAGAACGTACTTACAGTGCCCTTTGAGAACTGATTAAATCAGTTCTCAAACCAGTTTTCACAGGTAATAACCAAAAAATC
>CAYTSF010000213.1:0-4004 GCA_964440335.1 uncultured Leptospirales bacterium | reverse complement strand
TGTTCTGTTATCATTCCCACTCGAAATCCAGACCAAGGACCTTCTGTTTAAGTCCGGGCTGACTTACCTCGTAGACATAGATCAGTGAGCCGTCCGGGTCTGCAATCTCTTTAACGATTCTTGCGTCTTTTATAATATCAGGCCATATAGCCGTGAGCCCTTTTTCTATGGCCCTTTCTGATGGAACCGGATCTATACCCATGTACTGACTGCGCACCTCCTCAAGCATCCTGCGGGCCATGAATCTTTCGGCTGTCCTGATTACCTGCTGCCTGTCTTTTGATTCTGGCGCATAACAGACAAGAGTAATCCGGAATGTGTTCTCATCTATAAAACCCTGTGTTTTATAAAGAACAACCTCCCGTGTGCCTGTACATGAGAGGAGCAAAGAAACTGCCATGAGCAGCAGGATTATTCCCTTATTCATATCAGCGCCTCCCTTTGACTGCTTTCTCAATATTATAGAAGAGCACACCGTCCACTGTGGACAGGGCCAGGTGCCTGCTGTCAGGCGAGACTGACGGCGACTTTGGATTCAGGAAGTAGAAATCAAGTTCGAGCAGCTGTGACCCGGTTTCAGCGCTAAAGAGGCACACATAGTCATATACCATACAGGCGACCGTTTTTGAATCAGGGCTTATGTTTACTTCACCAACTGAATAACCGGGGGCCTCCTTTTCTTTGTCTCTGAAGAAGGTGATTCTTCGGCCTGACACGTCCGTGAGTACTGACCTCAGCACGCGGAAGCTCAGGTCAGGGCTGAGCGAATAGTTTTCTGCTGCAACATTGCTGTCAGCGTATTTATGGACAAGCCTTTTCTCCTCAAGGTCCCATACTTCATAAAAGGAGTTGTTTTCCCTTTTATAGAAAAAACCCGCACCCATCCTGCCGTACGGGCCGCAGGGCTGCAGCGAATCGTACCTGTCAAGGGGCACGGTGAAGAGTTCCCTGCCTGTGTCGATGTTGTAAAGCATGGCCTTTTTGTCCTTGCCGGCCAGCACATTGATCGTGCCGTCAGCGCAGAATCGAATGGCGTGGATAAAGTATTTCCCTCCATTCATCCTGCGGAGCAGTTTGCGTTCCCTGATATCGAATACGCTGACCCTGTTGTTTGCTGCCGGATCTTTCACGAGCACAGCCAGTAGCGAGTTGTCATGATTAAAAACCGCTGAGAGTACATCCCAGTACGATTGCCCGTACTTTCGTTCACTGTCACCTTTGCTGCAGTAGAGCAGGGCGCCGGTCGAAACGTCCCAGAGGTTATAGCCCGAGGAGGAACATTCCGCAAGGAGCGATGAATCCCTGCTGAAGAAAAGCCTGGCGTTGCCCGGAGAAATGAACTGCTTCTCAAGGAATACATGTGCCGAGCAGGAAAGTAAGAGCGTAACAAGAAGTGCTGCGAATTCCGCCCTGAAAAATTTTATGCGCATAGTAACCTCCATAGTTATATACACTCCTGCCGGTGCCGGGAATCAGCTCATGAGTCCGGCCGGCCTTTCGGGTTTCCTGTATGCATCGAGTATTTTTTCAAGGGGGATGGATTTGCCCCAGAGCACGGCTGATTTCATATTCGCAGGGCCTTTGGCAACCGGGGGCTTGCCCTTTAAGCAGTGTGCTATGACAGCCTTTTCCTCGGTGATGTATTCATCAAGAGTGTACTTTCTGCCGCCCTCATTTTTGTTGAGCATGGGGATAATTATTCTGCCAATGTAGTCCCTTACGCGCGGGATTGCATAGAGTTCAGCATCATCAAGCCCGAAGAATTCTGCCACGAACCTGTACGAGTTCTCAACACGCTGCCTGTTCTCTTCGGTAGGGGATATCTGGTAGCCTGATATGGCTCCGCCAAGTGTGATGTACAGGTCGTTCATGAGCAGCTCGTCGCACATGAGCTCCATCCTGTTCAGTTCCAGCAGCCTGTTCGATTCGTACTCCATCTCGATGGAGCTTGTGGCCTTCTCTGCCATCAGCATCATGCACTCGTTGTGGTATGCCATTACAGGTATTGACAGCGAATCCGCCTGGGCCACAAGGGGCCTGAACTTTTCTATGAGTGGCGCCGAAGACATCTTCACAAAGAGCTTCTCCTCAGCCATCCTGCGTACGAATTCACCTGCGCGCGCTGATTCCTTCTCAAGCTGGAATACCCTTTCGTATACTGCGCATGTCTCAGGGCAGGATGCCTTATCCTGTATGGCCTCGAATGCCTTGTGGTAGCCGAGGGCGGCATCTGCCACAGATGGTTCCTTCATTTGCCCGGAAGCCTGCTGCTTCGCGATCGACTCCATGGCCAGGTCTGATATGAGGGCCGATATTTCGTTGAGCATGTTCTTCTCGGATACCTTTGTCATGAAGGTGCCGATGTCTGAACATGAGCTTCCCATGTCTGCCATGCTTTTCAGGTAGTCCTCAACCTTTTTCAGCTTGGCGCTCTCTGCCGGAACTTTAGGTCTGTACATGTCTATCATGCCGCGGTATGTCTGGATAAAATTCTTTATATCATCATTCATGCGCTTAACTCCCTGAACCATTTTTCAAGCAGCGCAAACTGCCCGTTGTTGTAATACACAGAGTTCCTGTACGGCGGGTGGGCCTTGAGTTTGTCCCAGCTGAGTTCGCTGTCATATGCCCTGAGGGAGTTCCAGAAACCCACTGCGTTGGCCTTTAATGTGCCACGGTCCGATGGAATGGCAACCTTCCATGCAACTATGCATCTGCATAACTCGGCAAGCAGGTCGCGCTTCTTATATTCCATGTTCACCAGTTCATCGGTGGCTTTTCTCGCGGCCCCAAGTTTCAGGTGGAAGTCTCCGTAACCTGATGCCTGCTTTACAGCCTCTGCCCTGGCGTCGTATGCCTGGACCCTTTCATCCTGCCCGAACTTTTCGTAAAGCATGGCAAAGGCCTCGTTGCGGTCAAGCTGTTCGGCCCGCATTACAGCGAACATGTCGCCCGCCTCTTTAACGTAGTCACCGGGCCTCTCCCGAATGACCTTGATGTAATTATTGTAGACCGCCATGGTGTTTTTATGCAGGTCCGGCCTCCCCTGGCATTCGGCAAGCCGTGCCACCAGGTACTTTTCAGCATCCTTAATTTCGTCGCCCATATAACCTCCGGAATATTTCGATCTTAATATAACCATCACTGTTTAAAAGTACAAGTATAAGCGGAAGAATTGCGATAACCCCCGCTGTTAATGTTAAATTCAGTTTTTAATACTCTTCGATAAAGCGGAGAGGGGGGAATCCTTTTATAAATATCAGGATCGATTTTATCCATGTCAATAAGAATTGCATTTTACTGCGGACTGTTGAAATCTGTCCTGTGAGAAAATGATAAAGGCAAGGCATGGGATAAGTGGAATTTCCTGCTTCAGAAAATACGCATCCGTCAGAGCAGTTCATCCTTTACGAGGATGATGACATCCTTGTGGTGAACAAGCCTGCGGGCATGATTGCCCAGGATGACAGCACGGGCAGGACGTCACTTAACGCACTGGTGAAACAGCATGTTGAAGATAAATCCCCGGTGAGCGGCCTTCTGTTCTGCGCGGCCATTCACAGGCTCGACAGGCCCGTGTCGGGCGTTATGCTCTTTGCAAAGACAAGGATTGCCGCAGGCAGGCTTTCGGATGATATACGATACGGCAGGATGAGGAAATTCTACTGCGCGCTGGTGAACGTACCTCCGGGTGCTGATGTAAAGAGCGGGTGGACTGACCTTAACCAGCACTATGTGCGCAGGCGTGACAGGGCGTATATTGTTGATGCGAACGTCCCCGGCGCGGTACAGGTTTCACTGAGGTACAGGTTTATGGGGCGCGCGGTTACGGTGCTGGTGGAGCTTGTAACGGGCAAGCGCCACCAGATCAGGGTGCAGCTTTCATCCATGGGCATGCCAATAACAGGTGACAGGTTCTATGGCTCGCAGGAGAGTGCAGGGGAGGGGATAATTGCGCTCCATGCGCATTGTTTATGCTTTAATCATCCTGCAACAGGGAGGCC
>CAYTSF010000212.1:0-4133 GCA_964440335.1 uncultured Leptospirales bacterium | reverse complement strand
GAATGGGAACTCAAAAAAGAATCAAGCATATGTATATACTGCGGTGTGGGATGCAAGATCGATTTCTACACAAACAGACAGGGACAGCTTGTAAAAGCCATGGGCCATGATGACGGCCCCAACAGGGGGCATCTCTGCGTTAAAGGCCGCTTCGGATTTGACTTTGTCCAGAGCAATAAACGCCTCACATCACCGCTTATAAAGAAAAACGGAAAATTCGAAGAAGCCACATGGGACGAGGCTCTCGACTATATTGCATCAAAGCTTTCAACAATAAAAAAAGAGAACGGACCGGATTCGGTCATGGCCTTCTCATCGGCAAAATGTACCAATGAAGAAAACTACCTGATGCAGAAATTCATGCGCGCGGTGATCGGCACCAACAACGTCGACCATTGCGCCCGGCTCTGACACAGCTCAACTGTCGCCGGTCTGGCGGCTACATTCGGTTCAGGAGCAATGACTAACTCGATCAGGGAGATACCCCTGACAGAATCATTCCTTGTAATCGGTTCAAACACCACCGAGAACCACCCGGTTATCGGATCAATGATTAAAAATGAAGTAATTAACAAAGGTAAAAAACTCGTCGTGGTAGACCCTCGAAAAATAGAGCTGGCAAAACACGCGGATGTATTCCTGCAGATAAAACCTGGAACAAACGTTGCAATACTCAATGGTTTTGCCCATGTGCTGATAAAGGAAAACCTCTACGATAAAGAATTTGTTGCCACAAGGTGCGAAGGCTTTGACGAAATGGCTAAAACCCTTGAAAAATACACACCTGATTATGTTGCGAAGATATGCGGACTCGATGATCCTTCAAAGATTGTTGAAGCAGCGCGTATATTTGCGGCGAGCAAACCAATGGCCCTCTACTACTGCATGGGAATCACCCAGTTTAAATCCGGTGTTAACGGGGTTAAATGCTGCGCCAATCTCCAGATGCTCCTTGGAAACCTTGGTATTCCAGGCGGCGGCGTGAATCCTCTCCGCGGCCAGAACAACGTGCAGGGCGCATGCGACATGGGCGCACTGCCGAACGTTTACACGGCATACCAGCCTGTAACCATGGAGGATAACCAGAAAAAATTCAGGGAATTCTGGAAAACACAGGTTGAGCTTTCAATGAAGCCCGGCCTAACAATTGTTGAATCTCTCAACGCAGCAATCGAAGGAAAAGTAAAGGCACTTTACGTATTCGGCGAAAATCCCGTGATGTCAGACCCGAACCAGCACCACGTTCTGGAGGCTCTTGAACACGCAGAATTAGTTGTAGTCCAGGACATAGTCCTCACTGAAACAGCAGAACACGCCGACGTTGTACTCCCCGGACGCGCATTCATAGAGAAAGAGGGTACAGCGAGCAACACCGAGCGCCGCGTACAGCCCATGCACAAGGTTGTTGAACCTGTCAAAGGCAGCCAGGACGACTGGTGGATCCTGATGCAGATAGCCAACCGTATGGGAGCAAACTGGAATTACACCTGCGCGAAGGACATATTTGAAGAGATCAGAAAAGTCACACCTTCATACGCCGGCATAACTTACGATAGACTCGAAAAGGAACTTATACAGTGGCCGTGCCCCAACGAGGAACATCCCGGCACACAGTACCTCCACAGGGAGAAGTTCAACAGGGGACTTGGTCTCATGTCAGCCATAGAGTTCACGCCTCCGGCTGAAGATGTTGATCCTGAATACCCCCTGATCCTTACAACCGGAAGGATACTCCAGCATTTCCATACTGGTACCATGACCCGTAATTCAAGGATCCTTGACGAGATCGTCAGTGAAGGTTTCATAGAACTCCACCCCAATGACGCGAGCAACTATAACGTCTCTGACGGCGAAGTTGTATCCATCTCCACAAGAAGGGGAAGCATACGCATGAAGGCGCGGGTAACAGACAAGCCTAAACCCAATGTAGTATTCATGCCCTTCCACTTTGCAGAAGCAGCAGCTAACAAGCTGACCATTGATGCACTGGATCCCACATGCAAGATCCCGGAATACAAGGTATGTGCCTGTAAAATTGAAAAAGTGAACGCGTAAGGGGGCGGAATATGAATACAGAAATGATTTCAAAAACGATAAACAAGTACGGCAAAAGCCAGGAACACCTGATGCTCATACTGCGCGACCTCGAAACACTGTCCGGGAAAAACGTACTGGAACCCGCGACCCTTACTGAAGTAGCGGAACAGATGAATCTGCCTAAAAGCACGCTTGCCGGATTCCTCGGTTTCTACACCATGTTCAAGAAGGAGCCAAGGGCAAAGTACCTTATAAGGGTATGTAAATCAGGACCGTGCCATGTCATGGGATCAACAGATATCTTCCATGAAGTGGAGAAGATCCTCGGCATCAAACCCGGCGAAGGTACAAAGGACGGCATGTTCTTCCTTGAAAAATGCGAGTGCCTTGGCGTATGTTCGGTGGCTCCGGCAATGATGGTAAACTACGATATTCACGGCAACCTCACAGCCGAGAGCCTGAAGAAAATATTCGATGATTATAAAAAGAAGGAACCCGTGACAGGTGAAGCATGCGGGCCTGAAGTTGAAGGTAAAAAATGCATCATCGAAGGGACAAAACAGACAAAGAGGCTCCTGGAGAACATGGGGGTTGTTGACCCGCTTTCAGTGGACTCCTATGTGGCAAAAGGGGGATTCGAATCCCTTAAAAAAGCCGTAACAATGGACCGCGCCGAGATTATCCAGATAGTGAAGGATTCAGGGCTGCGCGGCCGCGGCGGTGCAGGGTTCTCAGCAGGCCTCAAGTGGTCTTTCGTCACAAAGGGCGACATGCAGAAATACGTCATATGCAACGCTGACGAGGGCGAACCCGGCACATTCAAGGACAGGATACTCATGGAGGAGAACCCCCAGGCGCTCGTCGAAGGCATGGCAATATGCGGACACGCCATAGACGCATCTGTTGGCTACATCTATGTGCGCGGCGAGTTCAGGCGTTCAATAATGAGGCTCCAGCAGGCCATTGACCAGGCAAGGGCCAAAGGGTATCTCGGCAAAAACATATTCGGCTCAAAATTCAGCTTTGACCTTTTCATAAAAGAGGGGGGAGGAGCTTATGTATGCGGCGAGGAGACTTCACTGATAAATTCAATGGAAGGGAAACGCGGCTATCCAAGGTTCAAACCTCCGTTCCCCGGCGGCTCAGGATTCATGAATAAACCGTCGAACGTAAACAATGTAGAGACACTCATGTCCATTCCCATGATCATCGAAAAGGGCGCGGACTGGTACAAGTCAGTGGGTATGCCCGCGTGTTCAGGTACCAAGCTCTATTGTCTCTCCGGTAAAATGAACCGTACGGGGCTTGTGGAGCTTCCCATGGGAACAACAATGAAGGAGATAATCGAAGTTCACGGCGGCGGAATGAAAGCGGGCAGCACATTCAAGTTTGCCCATGTGGGAGGAAGCGCAGGCGGACTCATGGGTCCTGATTTCATGGACCTGCCCCTTGACATTGACACTCCCACCAAGAACGGCGTCACACTCGGTTCGGGCGTGGTGATGGTCGCTGACCAGAACACGTGCGCGGTTGACTACCTGCTGCAGATACTCAGCTTCTTTGAGCACGAGTCATGCGGCCAGTGCTTCCCGTGCAGGACAGGCACGCCGCAACTTCACCACCTGGCGAAGAAGTTCGCACAGAGAACCGCATCAGTATCTGACATAGACCTCATGGTGGAAAAAGCGGAACTGATGAGAAAAACGTCACTCTGCGCGCTGGGCCAGTCGCCCATAATGCCCATTGTGACAACACTTAAATATTTCAGGAAGGAATTCGAAGCACACTGCGACCATAATTACAAGTGCGCGGCATGCGACGAGTCACTGAAAACTTATTACAGCGCAAAAGGTCATTAAGTCGTGTGTGTACCAGACAATGACTTTGCTTTATAAAAAACAATATATTATGGAGGATTTGAATAATGAGTACCGCAAATCTTGACTCAAAAAGATGGATTATTGCAATAGCGGGAACATGTCTGCAGATATGTCTCGGGACTGCTTATGCCTGGTCATTTTTTCAAAAACCGCTCAGTACCGCTTTCGGCTGGTCACAGAGTATGACAGCATGGGCATTCTGCCTTGCTATCTGTT
>CAYTSF010000211.1:0-4159 GCA_964440335.1 uncultured Leptospirales bacterium | reverse complement strand
TCCATGAACTCCGCGTTTCTGCGTGAGCCTTAGAAGCATATTACATCACCGCAAAACAGCAGTTTTAATATAAAAAATTAATCACCGGCCCGCCTGTATTAAAACGATAATAAACCCTCCATAAAATGCACTTTTTTTTGCCGCGGACTTTCCTTGGCTGTAAATTGCTAAGTAATTCCCCAACCTTAACTGCGGCAGGAACATGCCAGCATGGTTAAACAGGCTGCGGGTTGTATAGGATCAGTTGAATTATCTCCATGAAAATGAAGAGGTTCCGGGTACCGGAGGTTTATCATATGAACAGGGTGAATGAAACTTTAATGGATGACAGCAGATTGACCAAGTCGGCAATCTTCTCTGATATTATGTCTAAAAATAACCGCAGGATGATAAAAGCATTCGTAAGCATACTTATGCTTTCAAATTTTTCTGTAATACTTATCAAGCTCACGGGAAAAGGATCAAGCCACCTCACATATACAAGTATTGTCATTGAACTTGTTTCAATCACGGCAATACTTCTTATAACCATCCTTTTACTCAGGAAAAGAACAGGCACCATATTCTCGGGATATCTGACCATAACCACGGTATTCATAAGCCTTGGTATTTTCCAGGTATCTTTTCCCGGTGCGCCCGAACTATTTGCGGCTAACTACATCACCCTCTCCCTGAGCGTGTTTTATTTCAACCCGTGGCTCTGTATATACAGCCTGGTCATGGTCCTGTTCTGCCAGACCGGAATTTTTTTCATAAGGCCTGAACTCATGCCGACCGGCGCTTCAAGCAACATTATGACAAGGTATATAGTTTACATCATGACAGGCATTGGAGCCACGAGCGGGGCTTCGGCGGCCAGGCACCTTCTCAAACTTACTGTATCTAAACACAACGAGTCCATGGACAGCCTGAAGAACCTTCGTGAAATGGCCAGGTCTGTTTTCGAGTCAATCAGCATACTCAAACAGCATGCTTCAGGACAGGAGAATGTAACAGGCAGCATGAAGGAGATCTCTGTTGACCAGGCAAAATCGCTTGAGGTGATAACATCAGCCCTGGAGGAACTTTCCAAGAACGCGGATTCAGTGAGCGCCACGGCCCGTTCTCTCTACGAGGAGATGAGCATTACGGTTGAGGCGATTGATGACCTGAAGGATGTGAACGATTCACTCCAGAATGATTCGCTCCAGGTGCAGCAGACGCTGGGGAATGTCCTGAATTACTCGGGCAATTCATCGACCCACATAGAGAAGACGCGCGAAAAATTCAACACTGTCCAGGCAAAGAGCGACGAGATGTCGAACTTTATCAGCGTTATCAATGATATAGCCGACCATGTCAACCTTCTGTCGCTCAATGCGTCAATCGAGGCGGCACGCGCGGGCGAGGCGGGCCGGGGGTTTGCCATAGTGGCGGAACAGATATCAAAACTGGCCGACCAGACAGCTTTCAACGCCAAGGAGATTGAGCGGATAATTAATGAAAACTCCGGCCTGATAAATGAAAGCAATACACTTATAGGTGAATCCGCAACCCTCACCGGCAGGCTCCATGAGGCCATCTCGGGCGTAAAGAAACAGATTGATACTACTGTTGACAAGATAAATGATATAGACTTAACAATTAAAACAATCCGCAACCTGAACGACAGGGTCCACAACTTCAGCCGTATGATCGAAACATCAACCTCGGAGCAGAAACAGGCAACGGAGAACTCAAGCAGGACAGCCTCGAACATCGCTGAAAACGCCGGACAGATCGTGAACATATCGCACACAATAAGCGATTCATCAAGGACGCTTAACGAGCTTGCCGAAAACCTCAAGCTGATGGCCGGGAACATAGCGGTATAAAAAGAATTTAATTATGACACAAGCGGACTTCGGGCGATTTATCAATACTGAACTGCGGCCATCCCTTTGCCAGTATTGATGCCGCCATGTCTGAGTACCATGAATGATTCTTCGACGGGTATGCGATCTGCAGCAGTGCGCGTAAAACTATAAGCTCCATTAAGCGCAGGACGTATTCATCACCATTAACTTTTATACTAATATAATCATCCTTTGCCTGCAATTGAAATTGACATTATTTGTATTTGAATATATAATAGAATTGTTTCCATCTCACTCAAGTATGGAAACAAGCCTGACGCATAGGATATATATTTCATTAAATAAAAAGGAGAGTATATGCAGGAGCAAAAACCAAAAATACGCATCAGGGACCGTCTAAAATATAAATTTGATAATTTTATTGCATCGGGTCCAAAATCAATTTTTCTCATGCTTCTTGTTATGTTCATCATAGCCTATGTTCTTACTGCTCTGATGAGAACAGGGGTTGAGTTCTTCATTCTCAAATCCGGGACAAGTGAGAATATCATTAATGACATATGGCTGAGTTTCCTGCAGATAACAGACGCCGGGGCAGTTGCCGAGGACACAGATAATACAATACCCATGAAAATCGTGGGGATACTGACCATTCTTCTTGGCATGATATTCTTTTCAGGTGTAATAGCATTTATCACTACCGAGCTTGATAAAAAAATGTCAGACCTTCGCAAGGGGAGAAGCGCGGTCCTTGAAAAAGACCATATTGTTGTCCTTGGATGGGGTGAAATGGTTTTTGAAATAATTAAGGAGCTCATTGTAGCAAACGAGAGCGGAAAAGGTTCAGTTGTTATTCTGTCCGAGATGGAAAAGGACGAGATGGACGACATTCTGCTTGAACGGATACCTGAAAGAAAAACCACAAAGATCATTACGAGGAACGGAAAGACCAGTTCGCTTGAATCGCTCAAACGCGTCGGCGTGAACGAGGCCAAAGCTGTTGTCATTCTTCCCATGTGCAGCGAGTCAGCCACGGAGGAGGAAAAGGTCATTTCAGACGCGAAGGTGCTCAAGACAATACTTGCTGTGGTTGCCGCGTCCAAGTTTGATCCCACACCGCCCAATATCATAGCCGAGGTTTTTGATACCACGAGAAGGAGCGTGATGGTAGGCCTTGATCCTGAACATATAACAATGGTTGAAACCGAGTCAATGATAGCAAAGATCATTGTGCAGTCATCGCGTACCACGGGCCTTGGCGTTGTATATGACCAGCTCATAGGTTTCGCCGGTTCCGAAATTTATTTTTACGGCGCAGACTGGAAGGGAGTGACTTTCGGCGAACTGCCCTTTTATTTCAAGGACGGCGTACCCCTGGGCATCAAGGACAGTGCAGGGAAAATTACTCTTAATCCCGGCAGCGGATATAAGCTGAAGGATAATGATGAGATTGTAATAATCGCTGAAGATGATTCATCAATAAAATTCGCAAAGAAGAAACTTTACAGCCCGGCAGACCTGCCGCTGAGTTCACGTAAACTTGAACAGAGAAAAGAGCGCGAACTGATCATAGGCTGGAACGCCAAGGCCAGGATAGTCGTTGAGCAGTATACTGACTACATCCTCGATGGTTCTGTAATCCACCTGATTCTCCACAACGGCACAGAGGATGAAATGGCGGAGATTGCGGAACTCAGAAGCCGTTTCCCCAAAGTGGAACTGGAACTGTTTGAATATGATCCGCTCGACATGGGCGACCTTGCTAAAGTGAAACCCGAGACATATGACAACGTAATAATTCTCAACAAGGCAGAAGAGGATACAGAGAAACTTGATTCAACAACAATCACAACGCTTCTGCTTATACGCCAGCTGTTCAGGGAATATGAGAATAATACCGGTAAAAAGGTTGAAACCAAGCTTGTGACCGAGGTCATGAATTCATCCAACCTTGAACTTGTGGCCCGTACAGGGGTGAACGATTCCATAATATCCGGGCAGATGGTGTCAAAGATACTGGCCCAGGTTTCCGAAAATCCGGCAATACTCGGTGTATACGAGGACCTTTTTACAGAGGAGGGATCGGAGATTTATCTTAAGCCGATTAATCTTTACCTTGAAAGGCTGCCCGAAAAGGTTGTGTATGCTGACCTTATACAGCTTACCATGAAGAGGGGGGAGATACTTATTGGATACAGGTACGGCAGCCAGGCGGATGATGTTGACAGGCATTTCGGCGTGAATATAAATATCGCGAAGGATACGGTTATTGCACCTTCAAAGGATGATTACTTTGTAGTGCTTGCGGAAAACGAACTGTAACC
>CAYTSF010000210.1:0-4162 GCA_964440335.1 uncultured Leptospirales bacterium | reverse complement strand
ACTGCCTCAAGCAATGTCTCAACTGTCATGTATGCCAGGGAATCAACGCGCAGGTACTTCCTTATCTCATCTATGGTATGGGTTGCAGCGATGAGTTCGCTGTGAGTGGGGATGTCTATGCCGTAGTAACATGGAAACACAGTGGGTGGCGCCGAGATCCTGACATGTACTTCAGCAGCGCCCGCGTTCCTGAACATCTTTATGATCTTGCGCATGGTCGTGCCGCGCATTATCGAATCATCAACTACTACGATACGTTTACCGCGCACCACGGACTCGACAACGTTAAACTTGAGCTTTGCCCCCAGGTCACGTATCTGCTGCGAAGGCTCAATGAATGTGCGCCCTATGTAATGGCTGCGGATCATTGCCAGCTCAAATGGAATCCCCGACTCCTTGGAAAAGCCCAGGGCCGCGCAATTGGAGGAATCGGGTATTGGCACAACTATATCCGCCGCAGCAGGCGCCTGCTGCGCAAGCCTGCGGCCAAGCTGTATGCGCATCTCATATACAGAATCATCGAATATACGGCTGTCAGGGCGCGAGAAGTATATGAACTCAAAGATGCAGAGCGATTCCTTTTCACGGTTGAATGGAAAGTAAGATGTTATCCCCTTTTCCGAAATCTCGACCAGTTCTCCGGGTTTGATTTCGCGTTCATAGGTTGCGCCGATCATGTCAAGGGCGCATGTCTCTGATGCAACGACCCATGCGTCACCCAGTTTGCCCAGGTTAAGGGGCCTGAACCCGTAAGGGTCGCGCACAGCGTATATCCTCTCCCTGTTCATTACCAGCAGAGAATATGCCCCTTTTATCCGCCGCAGGGAGGTGATGAGCGCATCCATGAAATCCTTCTCACCCGAGGCAGCCATGAGGTGTACTATGACCTCTGAGTCTATGGTGGTCTGGAATATGTGCCCCCGGGCTTCAAGTTCATGGCGCACTGAACCGGCGTTTGTCAGGTTGCCGTTATGCGCAAGTACAATGGGCCCCAGTACAGACGATGCCCTGAAGGGCTGTGCGTTGCGCAGGAACGACGAGCCCGTAGTTGAATACCTGTTGTGGCCTATGGCCATGTTGCCTGTAAGGTTATCGATGTCATCCTGTTTAAAGACATCGCTCACCTCGCCCATGCCAGCGTGCCTGAATATATGCTCGCCGTCAGACGATGCTATGCCCGCAGACTCCTGCCCCCTGTGCTGCAGGGAATATAGTCCCAGGTACGTAAGGTTCGCGGCAAAGGGATTGCCGTAAATCCCGAATATCCCGCACTCCTCTTTCGGCCTGTACTCTTCGTCGTGTAAACATGGTCTGCTGTCCAAGGTCATATCTCCCGGCATGGTATCGTATTATTTTTCAAGGTCATCCCTGAAGTTAATGTTATGAAAGATCCTCTGGGGATCACCGTATTTCTCAATTTCATCCAGGGTAACTATCCTGATATTAAATCCGCTGTAAAAGCCGCTCATCCTGTAATCGCCTTCAGCAATTTTACTGCTGATCGCTTCAGTGCATGCCCGTGAATATATTGCGTGCAGCGGCTGGTACCGCCCGTCCGGGGAGGGAACAATGATATCGTAAGTGTTTTCGATGGAGCACATGAACCTGATAAGACCTGTACTCAGGTATGGCATGTCACAGGGCAGAACAAAGACCCTCTCGTCTTGAAAAGTCTCCAGGGCAGTATAAATCCCCCCCAGCGGCCCTATACCCGGTATGATGTCATGCACAACTGGAAGCCCAAGGAACGCGAACTTTTCAGGATCGTTCGCGGCAATGAATATATCGTCAAGTACGGGGCTTACGGCTTCATATACATGGCTCACCAGGGGCTTGCCGTTAAATACATGCACAGACTTGTCCGCCCCGAACCTGCCGCTCCGGCCACCTGCGACTATGCACCCCTTAATATTCACCTCTATTCATCGCCCCTGTTAATTACAGAAATACCATGTCGGGAATAATTCAAGGATTTTTCCATATAAAAAAAATGACCGGCCTGAGAGTTTACATAAATGTAATATTCAGGGCGCCCGTTTTTTAATCTGAAGCATGCATAACAGCGGCCAGTGTAATGCCGTAAAAATACTCGTTGGAGAGGTCAGGCGCTTCAACGCTTACACCGGTATCGGTATCCGAAGAAACAGTTCCATCATAATAGGTGATTACCTGGAAACGCCCTCCGAGAATTATGGAGACCCCCAGTAGTTCAGAATACGCCATGTAATATGCCAGACTGACAGAAGAATTATTCCCCACTCCCTTGTACTCGTAATCCACGCTTAATTCAGTAAGCTCCCCCGAAAAGGAGGGATCTATATAATACTCATTGGCAAGGCTCATAAAGGAGTTTATATAGACGAATGAAGTACCCAGGGTAAGGGACAGGTTTTCTATCAGGGGGATAGAATAGGATACACCCAGGGCGTATCCATAACATACATTCGATGAGTTAACCTCACCCTCACCTTTTTCAGTAATAATACCGTAATAAGCCCCGCTGTCAAGCTCTGCAGGTCCGCCGGTCAGGAGCATGAAACCTTTGAGTCCGGTCAGCAGGCTCAGCTGATCAGTAAGTTTATACCCTATTGACAGGTCCACGTCAGCCCTGACGTTTTCAACACTCACGCCTATAGTATAGGGGCCCGAAGACTCCGTCCCTTCAATGTTATAGGTCGCACCCGTACCTGCGGAGAAATACATAAGAAATGACAGGGTAATTTTTTCATACATGGTTCCTGATATATAAGGCCCCATGAGCGGCAGGGGATCGCTTTCGTAGTCATCCACCAGGTCCCTGAAGGAGGGCTCCCACTGGGCATAAAAGAAATACCAGCCCAGGCCGTATGTACCGGCATAACTTTTGGCAGGCATCAGGGTGACCATCAATGATGCCGCAAGAATAGACATACAGAGCAACCGTTTCATTATTATCCTCTCAATCGCATTTTTTGAACCAGTCCTGCGGTACAGGAAAACTTTTCCAGAGAACTGTTTATTTGTTTCAGCATTCCGGCAATTTACATGCATGTTACACCCCATCAGAGAGGTGTGCTCGATGCATTTAGTATATGTATTAACTCATGGCTTCACCATCGGGCGAGGGTAAAACCATGAGTGTATGCGTCATTATATCTTGATTCCGAATCCAACGTAAGTATAGAAATTTATTACGCTGCTGCTCACCTCTGATCCTGTTGATGGGTCAATGAGAGCATAACCATCACCTGATTCATAAACCTCCGATGTTCCCACCTCAAGAACGCACCCCAGGTTGAACAGGGTTGCCCCCATGGTCATGCCGTACTCCACGAGAAACCTGTAGCCCGTACCGCTCGCCTCGTAGACCTCTGTCTCTGTGTCAATCGTGTAATCATAAAGGCTGTAATCAGAGGTTGTATCAATAAGAGACGTGTATGAACTGACGCCCAGGCCCAGGATGAAATAGTCGGTTTCAGTATAATATGGCCTAAGGTAAAGCATAAAGGCATAACAGAAATAATAAAGGGAAGCGGAGTAAGTGATTTCATCGTAATACTCATACGATGAGACTTCCGATGTTGCCTCCGGTGTATAGAGCAGCTCCACATCGACCCCGGCGCCCAGTATGGTGATGAAGAGGCGCGGTTCAATGTTCCATCCGTACATGTAATAGTTCGATGTATCAGTTGAACTGAAACTGTATCCGCCGCTGGCATTGTTTAATTCCTCTGCTGCCCTTTCACCATAATAGCTGGGGATGTTGTTTAGTGCATCGGTAAAGTTCACTCCCGTACACAGGTTCATTACAAGCTGAAACTGAATGTCCTCCTCAGCCATGAGTGCAGCAGGCGAAAAGAGCATCATGATACCTGTTATGATCATAAAAATTTTTTTCATATAACTTCTCCTGTAAAATTTAACTTATATTCACCCGTTTTATGAAGCAAATATCAGACTTGTTTCCTTTCTTGTTTTTTACCGGGTACAGGGGGCTGAGCCCATGCTTACACGATGTCAGCCTGTCAGCACAATGCAGGATGCTTTAAAAAAGCCGATCTTAAAAAAGCCCCCTTCAGGCTTTCTGACGGTATCAAACGCCAGTTTGGAAACATGTCTATTGACATTAATTCATTTAATTACATATTACTGAAAAAAAATCAATCCGAAAACAGTATTTATT
>CAYTSF010000209.1:0-4162 GCA_964440335.1 uncultured Leptospirales bacterium | reverse complement strand
AGTGGTAGTGCTTTCTGTTTCATTGTCGCTTCCCGTTGCTTTGAAGTACTGGTATCTTCCCCCAAAATTTAAAGTTACAGACGCGGGTTCAATGTAATATGACAGGCCTATTGATGCATTATAACCGTACTGGTTCGTATTTGTTGTTTTCCCGTCTGAGCCTGTCGATTCTGTCCACATGTATAATCCCGTAAGGCTGCCTGTTATAGATAGACTGTCAACAACAGGGTATGATGCGCCTATGCCGGCTGCGGGTCCATACCCCTTCATGTTGCTGGTTACTTCTGACTGCCCGGTCATGGCAGACATTGCGCTTGATAAATTGAATGTCATATCATATTGTGAATATTTAAATCCCGCAAGTGCTTTAAGGTATCTGTTTATCCTGTAGCTCATTGTTGTGTCTGAATCATACCTTTTGGCATCGCCTGTGAGTATGAAATCAGTTGTCCCGGCCAGCGGATCAAGTGGATTAACAGGAGTGCTTATATCCATTTCAAGGTCGAACTTCCCGTAATAAAACACGGTGCTGAGACTTATATCATCTGTGAGTGCAAATGCCAGCGCCGGCCCATACAACAACGCGTTGTCGATTCGCATTGTGGTGTCCGGCATATCCCACCAGGCATACCATGTTGTAAAACCCGCGCTCAGGCTCATGGCATTGGAAGGTGCCGCTGTAAATAGCAGGGTGGATATCAGTATCCCCATTACCAGTTTTTTCATATTCATACCTCTGTTTGTTTTTGCCCGGCACTGACAGATAGTTAATTTTCTCTCAGGCTGCGGGTTCAACAAAGGTGCCGGCAGTGTTTAAATAAATCAATCCATAATGACCGGGTTTATTCATGCATATGAAAAAACAGATATTTTATTCATTAAATGCTCCGGCTGGTGCTTTGTGCTGTTATGCCGCTCTTTTTCCAGCGGTAATAAGTGTTTCAGTTTTTCTCTTCGGTCTGCTATTCCATGCTGGTGCTGTTCGCTGTTACCATGTTGCGGCCCTTCTCCTTGGATACGTAGAGCGCCTGGTCTGCTTTTTCAATGAGGGATTCAATCGATTCCCCAAGTATAATTTCCGCAACGCCAAAGCTCGCAGTGACATCCCTCTTTACAGGGTAATCTGCGGATTCAATGGCGGCCCTTATCCTCTCTGCAAGGATAACTGCGTCCTTCTCCCGTGTCTCAACGCAGAGAATCAGAAACTCCTCTCCGCCCCATCGTGCCACAACATCGTTTTTCCTCATGGCAGTAGAGATGCTCTCTGCCACCCGCTTGAGCACATTGTCGCCTGTGGCATGGCCGTACTTGTCATTTATCTTTTTGAAATTATCAATGTCCATCATTATGACAGAGAATATGGAACCGCTTCGCAGGAACCTGTTCAGTTCCCTGTCCAGGTCTTCGTGCATCCTCTTGCGGTTGAATATGCCGGTAAGCGGGTCTGTTGCTGAAACTATTTTCAGGTACTCGTTTGCCTCTTTAAGTTCAGCGGTCTTCATTTCGAGCTCGCGAAGGTCCCGCAGGTCGTTCATGACCAGCAGGTAGCCCATGAGGTCGCCGTGCGTGTCCATGACAGCAGTGGCCTTGCACGCGGCAGGTACTGCGATGCCGCCTGCGGCGTTTATCTCTACATTAAATGCCGGGGCTGAATTTTTCGCGGCAGATGATATCTCTTCCAGAGTATGTCCTGGGATGAATTCTGTTATCTCCTTCATGGATATTTCTTCCATGGTTGTTTCCAGAAGCTTCAGTGCCGCGCCGCCGGCCTTGCGGATTTTGCCGCTGTAGTCTGTGAGGAAGACGTAATCGGACACGTCAAAGAGCAGGGCCTCTGCCGCGTATTCAGGGTTGATGCTCAGCATGCGGTATTTTATTGCGGACTCGCATATGAAGTACATGATGCCGCAGATTACGAAATGCCCCACGGGAGGTACATGTTGAATCCCCGCAACGGGGGCCAGGTAGTTTACGCATAACGTGGGTATTGTGAGTATTGCGAAGGGGATGCCTATCATCTTCAGCTGCATGCGGTGCTTGTTCAGTTTTGCCTTTTTCCATGACAGCGCTGTGCGTAATATTATGTTGATTATGGCTGAAATGATGAACAGGCCGTAGGCCATTACCCATGGTGAACCGGGATTTACTATCTCTTCCCATCCCCATGATGTCTGTTTAAAATCCGATGCCACTATTCTGCCGCTGAGCGCACCGGCAAAGAATACGCAGCCTGTTAAGACAAGAAGCGTGTTTGCCCAGGCCCTGTTCTTCCGGCCGCTTATTGAGCAGAAGAGCATGTTGAAAAAAACAATAACCGTCGAGAAACCGATTGTCCATCCCGGGGAGCCGGCCCTGTAGCTCATGGCTGCCAGGCTAATGTCAGTGGTGGAGTACATCACCGCGTAACTGAATGCCCACGCAGAGAAGAATACTGCCGATATGCCCAGTATTAAATGCGGCCTGTTTTTATTTTCCTTCCTGAAAAGAAGCGACATTGCCTGTATGATCAGCATAAGTCCTAATGTGCATGACAGGAGGGCCAGTATCATTCTCATATTATAATCCTGCTAAAATTATTAACTAAACATCTGTTGAAGAGCAGCGAAAATCAGCTCCATCAGACATGATAAGGCAACTCGTTGCGCACTGCATACCTGATACACCAAATTATATACTAAAAATGTGTTTTGTCAAATGATTATTGGCCACGGTTCCATTGACTCTTTATAAAAATGGATTGACTTTTGATTTTAGTTAAATTTAAATTATACAGCCGGATATGGAAAAGTATTTCAGCAGGTTATGCCGCATACCGCATTCAGTCCCCGGTAAACAGGGCGTTTGTCCCTTTGTTCCGGGCCGTGTAAATCTACCTTATACCGGCAAAATAAAATTTATAATTTACGCAGGTTTATCATGAAAAAAAGTCTAACAGTTGTGTGCAGTGTTATGTTGCTGGCCATGCTTGCGGTCCTGGCAGATGCAGGATCGAAAAAGGCGCCGGGCATTGCGCTCTATAATATGAATGACCAGCTTGTCAAGCTGAGCGAGCTTACAAAGAGCAACAATGTCATAGTTGCTTTCTGGGCGAGCTATTGCGTGCCATGCAAAAAAGAGATGCCGCAGCTTGTTCAGCTTGAAAAAAAATATTCAGGCTCAAAGGGCGTCAAACTCCTGCTCATAAACATAGACAAAGAGGGGAAACAGGCTGCGCAGCCGGTTCTGGATGAACTGGGGGTTGAGGCTGAATGCCTGCTTGACAGCTACCAGACATGCGCAAAGAAATATATATCGGGCCTGAAGATCCCGGCTGTTTTCCTTGTGAATACCAGCGGTGAGATCGTTTACGAAGCTGTTGGCGAGAGCAGCGAGAATATCAGCAATCTTGAAAAAGCAATAAAGAAATTAAACTGATACAGGAGTATTAGACAATGATGACTAAACGTGTGTTAAAAGGAATTTTACCATGCCTCTTTTTTATGGTATTAAGCGTAATTTTTGTACCATCAATTTTTGCACAGGAGAAGATGCGCATCGCCGTGCTTGACCTCAGGGCGGACGACGTGCCCGAAAAAACCGCACGCACCATTTCAAACATGCTTCGCAACGAGCTTGTGAACGACGGCCACTTTCTTGTTGTTGAGCGCGGACAGATGGACGCCATACTCGACGAGCAGGGCTTTCAGCAGACGGGCTGTACTGACCAGAGCTGCGCTGTTGAGATGGGCCGCCTGCTCTCTGTTAAGAAGATGCTCATAGGCGACGTAAGCGAGTCTAACGGCACCCTGTATGTTACTGTGCGCGTAGTTGATGTTGAGAAGGGAGTTGTGGAATACGCCGAGAAGGAGGTGGCTGATTCGGACGAGCGCCTTGATAAGATAACATCAAACCTTGCAAAAAAACTGGTTAGCCGCATACTGGGCGAGGGGAGGTCTGATGTTGCAGGGGAGGTGAGGATACCTTCCGGGATCACCGCTTCATGGATGATGTTCACACCCCTTGACGATGACTTCTCTACATACTACGATACGATGCAGGGGGGAAGCGTAGGATACATCTACCCTGTTAACGATTACATTGCAGCCGCAGGCAAAATAGCATTCAATTATTCCGACGGGCTGGAGTCTGATACCACTGCGTATTTTAACAGCTATTATGCGGG
>CAYTSF010000208.1:0-4208 GCA_964440335.1 uncultured Leptospirales bacterium | reverse complement strand
AGTATCCTGCTGACTGTCTCTGAAAGTTTTTCCAGTGTATAGGGTTTGTGGATAAATCCGGCAGCGCCCATTGATGCTGCCTTTGAAATCCTTTCATCGTGCAGAAAACCTGATGACATGAGTACCCTTACATCGGGGCTGATTTTCAGCAGCTCGGAAAATGTTTCAATCCCAGACATGCCGGGCATCATGAGGTCAAGAAGCACCAGGTGTATCTGCCCGCTGTTTTCCCTGTACAGGTTTATGGCATCAGGCCCGTTTGAGGCTGTTATGGTCCTGTATCCGCATTCGGAAAGTATGTCAGAGGCCAGTTCCCTGATGACCGGTTCATCGTCAATGACGAGAATGGTACCCTCCCCGACGTTGACGTGATGATTGTTTTTGTTATTGTTTCCGGTGTCCTGAATTTCAGTGGATGGGAGGTATACAGTAAATACCGATCCGCGTTCAGGCTGCGAGTCAACAGCTATAAATCCGCCGTGAAGCCTTATTATGTTATTTGCCATGGGAAGCCCCAGGCCCGAGCCGTTAATCTTAACCTTCGTGGTGTAGAATGGTTCAAATATGTTTTCCAGCCTTGAGAGTTCAATGCCAGCGCCTTCATCAATGACAGAAAATGATACGTAGTCAATGGCAGGATTTGCTTCATTATATTCCGCTGACAATCTGGCGCCTGAAATCTTTTCTGATATTTTTATTTCAAGCCTCCCGCCGTGTTTTTCATCGTCGTCTCTCATGATTGTCATGGAGTGCGCGGCGTTTATGCAGAGGTTCAGCATCACCTGCTCTACCTGGTTCGAGTCCACGTTTACTGCCGTGGCGGTTGAAGGGATGGACGTAATGATTTCAACCGATTTGTCAAAACTGCTCCTGCATATGTTCTCAACGTTGCGCGCGATGTTGTTCAGGTCTGTGGTGCGGAACTCGATCTCCTGCCGCATGGAGAGGGCCAGGAGCCTTATAATTATATCCGCCGCGCGGTTGGTCGAGGTTTCAATTATATCCAGGTACCTTGCCATGTACTCCCTGAGCTGGTTGATTTCAGAGCTGTCATCCATTTTCTTTTTCATTATGGACGCGGCCGCGAGAATTCCGCCTAACACGTTGTTAAAATCATGGGCAAGGCCTGTGGAGAGGGTGCTGACGATCTCCATCTTCTGGGCCTGCCTCAGGTTCTTCTCGGCCTTCTCAAATATTGTTATGTCATCGATCCTGATTGCCGCAGCCACCGATTCCAGGCCTGTAACCGGGAATATGGAGATGTCCATGTAAACGGTATTATCCCGTGAAAATACCTGTTTCTTAAATTCGCGGAGCTCCCTGCGCGAGAGGACTTCGTAAAAGGCATCGCTGTATTTGCCGAGTTCGGGTATCATGTGCCAGATCGGTTTTTCCGCTGCATCCTCCGCAGAGATTCCTGTAAATTCGGCAGCTGCCCTGTTCCATTCGGTGACGCGGGCGTTCATGTCTACGGATATTATTATGGATGGCATGGAGTCTATGATGCTCTTGAGGTAATGCCTCATGCTCTCAAGTTCAATCTCGTTATCTTTGAGCTGCAGTATTGAATCGCGCACCTGTTTTGTTTTTTCGAAGAATGTTCTGTAGAGTATGTCGTACTCCCTGACCCGGAAGAGAAAGTTATGATGCATGCGCGGCTGTTCGTCTATTCCCCAGTTGCTCAGGGTGTTAATAAACCGTTCAAGGGGCTTTATGATTGTACCGAAAAGCACCATCAGCCGCAGTGAAATAACAAGTAGCAGTATGGCAAAAAAGTAAAAGATGTATTTTTTTATTATTTCTGTTGTTTTATATACTGAAGAAACCGGTGTGAGCAACATGATGTACCCGTCAATTGACGACATAAATTTTTTAGTGATGAAATACTCTTTGTCCAGGCTGATGGTCTCTTCGGTGTCAAGGGGAAGAGATGCTGTGTTGATGTTTTTTCTGGACGATGCAAGGACTTCACCATCGCTGGAAGCAAATACAACCGTGTCGTTCCTGTACCCGGCATACAGGGCGAAATCCATGGCAAGCTTTGACAGGGGAACGCTGCCGGCAAGGATGTTGCCCCCCTTTTTTGAGGCAAAGTATATGTCTGAGCTTTTATTCTCAGAGGAGTGGTATATGCCTGAGCTCCGGCATTCAGAGGAGTCTATGCTCATGAAAAAAGTTCCGGCTTCACCCTGACTGTAATCGTATCCGGTTTTAAGAGTGCTTTCAGGGTCTTTCAGCAGGATATCGTTGACGATGAGCCTGTTGTTCAGTGAAAAAATACTGGTGAAGTCATTAAGCATGATGACAGCCTCTCTCCTGTTGTTAAGAGAAAGAAATTTCTGGAACATGGTTTTTTTCCTGAGCAAAAAGCTGTCGAACATCTCGGCAGACCTGTCTATCTGGTATTGCCTGTTTTTTATAAAATCAGTTGTGATATAATTTTTTATGTGATAATGAACAACTATCATTATCACAATCAGGAACAGGAGGGTCAGCGCTTCTGAAAGGAGATAGAGTACACGCGAAGTTCTAATCATGAATGGTTTTTCGCTTGATTAAAATTGTTTTTTTCATTTTTATTCTCATAGCAACCTGTCACTTGGTATCTGAAATTCCGGGTTATATCAGACTTGATGTTTTGTTTTTCTTAACGTGCAGCAAGTCTATTATACCATAATAAATTGGTATTCCACAGTAGCATTGTTCTCCGCCCGCCACAGGCGGGCGGAGAACATATAATCCGGTGTTAATCCATTTTATGAATGGTATACATATGAACGTAGTTGCATTATGCAGCTGTGTCAAAAAAAATTCATAAAAAGCTTTGCTATTTTATAGCAATGATAAATTGTTTTCACACTGGCGATTGTTCCCGGCCTGCCTTCAGCTGGCGGAGGGCATATCATTTGACTTGTTTTCTTTCTGATTTAACCGGTTGCAGGGCGAAGCCCCTGATTCAGGCGTTATGAAGATTGCAAACGGCAGTCTGGAAAAAGTCTATTATACGTATATCCATTTTATGAATGGTATATTCACTGATGTTTTACCTGTTTATGCGGAGGGATTATGAAAAAGACTTATATAATCGGGCACAGGAATCCCGACATGGATTCCATCGTATCCGCCATAGCGTATGCTGAACTGAAAAAGTCTTCCGGTGAAATGAACGTAGTTGCTGCAAGGGCCGGGAAGATCAACATTCAGACCGAGTATGTTCTGGACAGGTTCGGAATCCGGCACCCTGAGTTTATCAGCGACATCATACCAAAGGTAAAAAACCACATGAGCGTTGAGCCCGTGACCATATCGCATAATACCCCGCTCTGGGAGGCCATGCAGATACTTACAAACAACCGGTTCAGGATGCTGCCCATAGTTGATGACGGGAACAGGTACATCTCATCGCTTCATTACAATGCCTTTGCGCAGAACCTGCTGAAAAAAATCGACCCGCAGAAGAACAGCGTTATTTCCACGTCGGTGGGGCACATGATGTCCACCCTGCGCGCCCAGGCTGTGGTGGTGAGGAACGAGGATGAGATATTCAGCGCGCAGGTCATTGCGGCAGCATCCGAAGCTGAGACTCTGCGCGAATTCATAGACATCATGCCCGCAGATAATTCCATAGTGATTGTGGGCGACAGGGTTGATATCCAGCGTTACGTGATTGAGAAGAGGATCAGGCTGCTGGTAATTGCCGCCGGAAGGCTCATATCAAGGGATATCCAGGAGCTTGCCGAGGCCAACGGTGTGTCTGTCCTATCGACGCCGTTCCATACTGCCAGCGCGTCATGGCTTGCTCTCCATTCAATGCCGGTGCGTTATGCGGGCGACACGGCGCTCAGGCCGCTCAATTCCGACGATTATATTAAAAACATAAAAGACAGGTTTTCAGATTCCGTTTCAAGGTCGCTGCCCGTGGTTGATGAGAACATGATGGTAACAGGCGTATTAACCCACGGTGACCTGATGAAGGAGCCCAACGTGGGCATAATAATGGTTGACCACAATGAACTGACGCAGGCGGTTGACGGCGCGGAACAGGTGCGCATCCTTGAAATAATTGACCACCACAGGCTTGGCAACCCGCCCACGACCTACCCCATCACTTTCATAAACCGGCCCGTGGGCTCGACCTCGACCATCATCGCCGGGCTCTACCGCGATTTCCGCGTACCGGTAAAGAAGGAGATAGCCGCCATACTCCT
>CAYTSF010000207.1:1196-4279 GCA_964440335.1 uncultured Leptospirales bacterium | reverse complement strand
AGGAATGATGACACATCAAGGCCCGCAGAAGCAAGGGCCGATGCCACCCACGTGTTGCATGTGTTCAGGCCGCAGTAGGTGCGGGTTGACCTGAAGTATATGATGTCTCCCCCTGACCTGGAAGATGTTTCAACCAGGCTGCCCTTATCGTCCCTGGAGAAGCTTGAGTCAATGTATGCGCAGAGGCTGTTGAACTGCTCTTCACTGAGTCCGAACTCCACGGAGTAATCGCTCCACGAAGACAGCTCCACCGGGTCACCGGGATAGACCTCTGCGCGCATAACACTGGATGACGGAACAAGAACCGCCCGCGCATCCATGCACCAGGTTTCATCATTGGACTGGTAGACCTCCTCATCCCCCCACCCGAAATCCACATACTGCGCCCTGTTAAAACGCCCGAGCGCGGGGATTAACTTTACCGAATGATCGCTCACCGGCACCACAAGCCCGGTATGAATGCCCCTGTTGATTACATAAACCCTGTACGCGGCGCCGGAATTGTCGGCTGCCCTGCTCACCGGCTGATGCGTACAGCATGAAACAACAGTTACTGTCAGAAACAGAACAGTAACTGCCCCAAAGCGTTTCATCCCTTCTCCTTTCATGGATAAACAATACACATTTTATCCATATAAAGCCAGCTAAAATCAGGTCTGTTTCCAGACTGACGTTTGCAGGATTCATAACCTCTGAATAGGACGTTATTGCAGGGGCTTCGCCCCTGCCCCAGGTGAAGCTGTTATTTCAGATCAGTAGTAAATGTCCTGACGAATGCCTTAACCATCTTCATACCGCCGGTTATGCGCGTGCCGGTACCTTTACCGTAAAGGACCTGCACAACACCTTTGAGCCCTTCATATACAGCCGGAGTATACGGATGCCACCAGAAGTTCCTGCGCGCGAAAGGCAGTATATCGTTCACTATTACCTGGGATTCGGTCATCTCGGCGAATCCTATGTCGCCGTGCGTACGGCCTATACCGGATTCCTTGAAGCCGCCCCATGGGGTCTCTGCAAGACCGTGACTCATGAGGTGATCGTTTATTGTCATGGCGCCCGCCTCGACACTTCGCGCGATCTTCATTGCCTTCTTGCGGTTCTTTGACCAGACCGAACCCGTGAGCCCCAGGTTGGAATCGTTGGCGAGTTTAACAGCCTCATCAATTGTATCAAAGGGCATTACGCCCACAACAGGGCCGAAGGTTTCATCCTTCATTACGAGCATGTCATGGTTAACGTTGGTCAGAACGACTGCCGGCAGGAACCTGCCTTTAAGGTTTGTGGCGGGCCTCTTCTCTGCGAAAACTTTTGCGCCCTTCTTCAGCGCGTCCTGGATGTGCATGTTCACCGTATCCATCTGACGCTGTGTACACATTGCGCCCATGTCTGCACCGAAGTCAGCATCAGGGCCTATTGTCATCTTTTCAATTCCCTGCTTCATGTACCTGAGAAAATCGTCATAGACCCTTCGCTGCACGTAGATCCTCTCAACACCGCCGCACGACTGGCCGGAGTTGCTGAAGCCGGCCCATATTGCACCTGAGGCAGCACGCTTCAGATCAGCGTCCCCGCATACTATCATTGCATCGTTTCCGCCCAGTTCAAGGGAGACGGGGGTCAGGGTCTGCGCTGCCTTTGCCATGAGGTATTTGCCAACGGAAACCGAACCCGTGAAAAAGAGCTTGTTGACGCCGGCGTCGAGGAAGGCATCTCCCGCGATTTTGCCGGGCATGTTTATGTAGTTGAAAACACCCGCAGGGAGGCCGGCAGCGTATATACACCTGTTAAGCGCATGCCCCACGACCTGGGTCTCTGAAGCGGCCTTGAAAATGACGGCGTTGCCTGCGAGCAGCGCCATTATTACCTCTGCGAATGGAATGGCAAAAGGATAGTTCCATGGCGAGATGATCCCCACAACGCCGAATGGGACGCGGGCTATCCTGCTGCGCTTATTGATGAACATGATGTTGCCCATGGGCAGCTTCCTGTCCCTGAGGAACTTAGGGGCCATTTTGCAGTAATATGAAAGGCCCAGGGCACAGGGTACAATCTCTGTTCCCAGGGCCTCTATGCGGGTCTTGCCGTTGTTGTTTGAAATCTCCTCTGCGATCTCATCAAGGTTTTCCATGAGATAGGTGCGGATCTTTTTTATGTATTGAATTCTTTTCTTCACAGGGAGCGTTGCCCAGGCCGGCTGTGCCTCCCTTGCCGCCGTCATTGCCTGCTGCAATGCTGCCAGTGTATCAACGGCGTATTCGCCAATAACATCACCGGTTGCGGGATTAACAGAAATGGTCTTTTCAGTTTCATGCACTTTTGCTTTTTTCATATACTTCTCCGGTATTGAATAGATTAAATAAACCATTATTCCATGATAATTTCAACAAGTCCGGGAACGGTTTATAATATTAATATGCCATAAATGACATAAAAGCATCGTCCCGTTTTATAATTCCGGACTTGTTTTTTAACAGAAAAGCCTTTTCGGGGAATATTTCTGATGTTTCCGCAACAGGTGATTTTCAGCCCGGGCTTAAAGAATCCTCTTCGACGCGAAGTACAACAGAGAGGAGAACAGTTATTATGCCTATTACGAGGAAGGCCATGCCCAGGGACCGGTCCGCAAGGAGGCCGGCTGCCGGATAGAGCATGGTTGTCATAATGCGTTCTATCATAGACACGCCTGAAAGCACAGTCGCCCTGTCCGCACTTTCGATCTCTTCATTCATAAGCGCCACAAGCAACGGGGCCCTTAACAGTTTCAGGTTCGTTATACCGAAAATGGCAACGAGCGCCATGACCGGGCCTGGCACCAGCCAGAGGCAGATGTAAAGAATGCCCGGTACAAGTGATGAAATGAACAGGGTGTTCCTTGTACCTAAACTTTTATCCGCCATGGGAACAAGAAACAGAAGCAGCATGGCAGTGAGGTTGAATGAAGAGGCAACGAAACCCTGCATGGACAGAGGAAATCCGTTTGCCATGAGCAGGGACTGGTAGAACCAGAACATGAAGAATGTAAGTGAAGCTATGAATGCATAGTTCAGGCTGAATGCCCTGAGGCGCGGAACTTTCCAGAT
>CAYTSF010000207.1:0-1096 GCA_964440335.1 uncultured Leptospirales bacterium | reverse complement strand
GCCCTGTCAGCTCCGCTGAGCATGGTCATGCCGAAGGCGCAGATTATCTCTGCAGCAACCAGCATCGCGTATGAGTATGTTATGCCGAAGATCAAAAATCCGGCTCCGAAGAATACCGAGCCCCAGAATAGCGACACCCTGCGTCCATTCCGGTCTGCGATAACACCTGTTGGTATTTCAAAGATGATCATGGCTGCGGAGAATACAGCCTCGAGTGTGAACATGCGGGTGTAGTCAAGCCCCATCCTGTGCATGTAGAACGGAACGGCAACTGCACCGAAGAACAGCATGTTTTTAAACATGCTGAAGATATACAGGAGAAGGATGTCGCGCCTGAGCTTCATAAATTCACACCGGGCCTATAACCTGCTCTTCCATAAAATGCTGCCATCATCAATGTTCACCGCAAAAAGGATCCCTCCGGAATTAAAAACAAAAATGCCACCGCGAACAAGGGACACGTTAAGTGACGGATTACGGGTGAACCAGTCCCTTCCTCCAACACTGTTCTGTTTAATCTGCCACACTATTCCGCCTGATGAGTCAACAGCTGTAAGGATGAACTCTGTCCTGTCAGTTGTGGCAAAACTTCTAACCATTGCCACAGAATGTTCAGGTGAAAATGCAATAAATTCACCATCAATAAAAAGTTCCTGCAATAAACCGGTGTCCCCTCCAGCAGCGTCATGTACCGCAAGCTGTTTAAGCCTGTAGGATTCCTTTGACTGCCGTAGAGAGAAACGGGAAATTTTATTTACAGTAACGTAGCTGCTGTCAACTGACCATTCCGGCCTCTCTTTATCCGGAGAAGCATCGTGGCGCAGTTCACCTGAAAAGGGATCAAGGTAGAAACATTTACCGTCCTTTGCTTCAATCCTTAACATGCGGCCGCTGCCGTGGACTACGCCGCGCATGAAAGCGATACTCCCCACACCCGCAGCAAGTTCAGGATACCTCTCTGCAAGTGTATCCGCGTCCAGGACAGAGACTCTCTTCAGGTCAACAGCGTCGTACACAATAAACTCATTCCTGCCTTCAAGGAGTATGTACCTGCCGCTTGACGCATGGAGCCGCGCAACTGGTCCCATGTACTCCC
>CAYTSF010000206.1:0-4291 GCA_964440335.1 uncultured Leptospirales bacterium | reverse complement strand
CTACAGGCCACTAGCTCAATGGTAGAGCATCGGTCTCCAAAACCGAGGGTTGGGGGTTCGAGTCCCTCGTGACCTGCATAAAAAACCGCTGAAAGATCAGCGGTTTTTCTTTTCATATAACGCGCAGAGCGCAGTTGCCTCTTCCGCAACCTGTTTTCGCAGGGATGCAGGTGAGAGTACCTCTGCCCCCGGTCCCCATGAGAGGACCCATCGTTTTACCTCGAAGAGTGAGTTTGTGGTAAACTTCAGGATTACTGACCCGTCACTGTTCTCTTCAATTGACTGGTCGCGGTGCCACTGCCGTTCAATTATATAGGGGGCCTGTTCTTTTGCAAAACAGATTGAGACTGCCTCTTCAGTCTCTTCGGTCATTATGCCGAATCCCGAGCCTATGAAATTGTTGAAATCAAAATCTGCAGGGATTGTGTATGGGGAATTGAGGAGTGTGGCGGACTTTATCCTTGACATGGCGAAACGGATAACCTCGCCGCGTTTATGACAGAATGCCACAAGGTACCATTCACCCCTGAAGTTTACAATATGGTATGGGTCAACTATTCGTTTAACCGCTTTTTCTGCGCCGGCCTTCAGGTGTATCATCTCGAGCTGCCTTGTGAGCCTCAGGCTGTTCGATACAGTCTCCCAGATCGACGCGTCGATGCGCGTAAAGCTTTCGTGCATGAATGTATACCTTGTGTCGATCCAGCTTGTGTTAACGCGGATGCTTTCGGGAAGGTACTGCTTCAGCTTTGTGAATATGCCTTCGAGCTGGTCATACAGCGGCGTGTTATGGTACTGCTGCAGGGCCTTCTCTGTTATGCATATGGCAAAGAAGTCAGACTCCTTTATATCAAGGGCAGGGAGGAAAAAGTTGTGTTCACTATAGTAGTAGCCGTTATGGGACCTGTCGAACTCTATGGGCGCACTGAGGCTGTCGCGCATATATTCAATGTCGCGTAAAATGGTGCGCGTTGTCACCTCGTATTCATCGGCCAGGGATGTGGCATTGGGGTAGTTCCCCTTGCGTATCATCCTGTCAATGAAGATGAGGCGTGTATGCTGCAGCTTGTTTATCCCCATGAATTATAATGCCCACAGGTATTCTCATCAGTCAAATATTTTATTTTGAATGAGACAGGAACGGTTCACCCTGTTCCATAATTCCGGCTGATCTGTAAATTGATTTTTACCATGACTGGCTGAGAGTAACCATTTACCGTACTAATTCTTTAATATACTTTTTAAAGTAAAATTATGAATTATATGCGTCCGCCGCCTTCGGTGCATGGCGTAATAGAGCATTTCTTACCAGAAATAAATAAAGGAACAAATACTGAATCATTTATGGTTTCTGCGGGCTGTTATATAGAGTGCGCTTGTGGAAAGCAGCTAATTTGAAGAGATTAACTAAATAACGACTAGATAACGACTAGAGTAGGTCGATTTCTGGAGCACACTTTCAGCTTTACTGCCAACGGACAATTCCTTCATGCCTGAATGCGGTTTTTTCTACTACACAAACGCGTAGGTCACTGTGTGTCATATCCCCTTTGTTATAATGTATGCATGTGCGGATTTATACCCATAATACATTTGGATCGCACTGTTGCTGTTATTCACTACCCGCCATAGGCGGGCGGTGAATATTTAATCAGGTGTATACCCGTTTTATGAATGGTATAAATGATAATAAAGGAGGTACTGATGAACTTTTTAAGGGAATTAAAATGGATACGCCGCAGTTTTGAGCATGATCCCTGTTTTATAAATGATGATATCAAAAAGAACCTGTATGATCTTATTGAGAGGTACTGCCGTTCAAAGTGCCTTGATTATAGGGAATGCAAAATTACAGTCCGTTTTTACCCGCAGACAGATACAAGTCATATGTACCTTGCGGCAGTAAACGGGGAGGTTATATGCACCCTTTTTTATTATGAAGAGGAGTGCCATGTTACAAGGTATTTTGTTGAACCGTCAAGGTGCACGAATTAGCCGGCATTGAACCGGCCGGGAGGTTAATAAAGGGGGAAATATGAAAACGACAGGCGGTGAAATAACAGACGTTTTGATAGAGAAAATGATAGTACATCATACACTGGAGTTTTATGAAAAGGAGGGGGTTGAACAGGGAGAAGGTGATATAACAGTAGAAGTTTTTCCCCAGGAGGAAGGTGGCTGCTTCTATATAATCGACTACAGGGGGAGGACTATCTTCACATTGCTGCGGTTCAGGGAGGCTGTAATAGGTTCAGGATACTTCGGGTATGATAACTGATGATGTGACAGGTAGTTATCAGTTTTCTCCGGTAACACATTGTGCGCTGCGAGGTTTCATTGGATCAGGGGATGTTGAATTAAAGGGTACTGGCCGGGCCTGGTTCAGAAGCGCCCGGCTGCGTTTCCCTTCATTTTTTTAAGTTCCTGTCATCGGGTGAGCATGAAAAATGGCGGGTCTATGTATTTGGGATCTTCATTTTCCATGATGTCGATTATGTGCTTGTATGTCCTCTTCTTCATTTCTTCAAGGGTCTTGCGCGACTTGTTGAATTTTTTGCCGAACTCAACTGCCGCCTTCACTGTCTCCTTTCCGTCAGGGCATGCCTTCATGATCACGTTATACTTCTCCAGTTCAGCAGCTGGCATCCTTTCGCCTGACCATTTCATGCGGACAAACAGGTGATAGGGCATAATCCGTTTCATCCATTCGATCATTGCCGGGGTAAGCTGTATGCCCAGGTCAATTTCAGGCAGACATAGAAATCCCTTGTCAGAGCGCATGAACCTGAAGTCGCACGCGCCCGCCAGCATGATGCCGTTGCCGAAGGCGTGGCCAGTAATGGCCGCTATTGAAGGGAAGGGGCACATGAGCAGGAAACGGAATACCTTGTTGTTCTCATAAAACCATTCGCTCAGGGTCTTCACGTCATTCTTCTCGAGCAGCCCTGTCATCCATTGGGTATCAATGCCCAGGTTCCAGAATTTCTCATCACTTGCTGTAAGCACAAGGGACTTGACCTCTTTGTCAGCGGTGATTTCATCGAAGACCTGGAGCATCCGTTTTGTCCATGCGGGGTTGTGCCTGTTCTCGCCGTTGTTCATTGTAACTATGGCAACGGTTTCGTCTTTTGTCCAGTTTACAATATCCATAAATCCTCTTTTATCCGGTATTTTTGTATATTAGACTTGTTTCCTCTCTTGTTTTTTTACCGGGTTTAAGGGGCGGAGCCCCTTAAAAAAAGCCCCCTTCAGGCTTTCTGAAGGTGTCAAACTCCAGTTTGGAAACAAGCCTATTTTTTTATTTACTGCGTGTTGTTGTGCTGTATGTTCTTTCAGTTCATCCCCGAAAGAGCGGAGAATACTGAGGTGTAATCGCCGTTGGGGTTCCATGCGACCCATCCTCGTGCGCTTGTCTCCTCTACGGCTTTTATCTGCAGCGCCACGTATTCATCAAGTTTGACTTTTGCATACTTTATGTTATATGGAAAGGCCTGTATGTATGGCTGGATGGCCACGTCGCTCCCCTCGACTCTGTTGAGGCCCTTGAGCGTGCCCTCCCTGACCGTCTCTCCGGGCGCGGACATGCGTTTTCTGTCGCCCGTATAATGACTGGGGTAGAGCATGGGGTATATCACGTGTGTGTACTTTGCGAAGACTTCAACCTTCTGCCCGATTTCATCATTGTGATTGTACACGATCCTTCCGAAAAGGTCGGCTGAGAGTTTGACATTTTTTTCATCAGTGATTTTACGGAAGTTCTGCAGCAGCGATTCAAGGAAGGCATATTTTTTTGAAAGGGAGTACGGGGCGCAGCCATCGGCGAACCTTATGTAATCCAGCTGCACTTCATCGAATCCCGACGAGGCCGCTTCGCCCACGAGCGCGTAGAGGCTTTGCAGCCTTGACTCCGGTACAGGCATTTTTGTGATACCGTCCTGGAAGCAGACGACCCTTGCAGTGAGGTAAAAGTTTTCACCCCTGAGGTATGTGATTACCTCGGGATTCACTTTGAGCTTTGTGCTCCCTGCGGAATGTACGTCCATGACGAGCATGTTTATACCGAGGGGTTTGCCCTTTTCGACAATTGTCTTTATATACTCCATGTTCCGGCTTTTGGCGTTGGGGATGTACAGGGCGCGCATCACTGTGCGGGTATTTCCTGACTGGGGCAGGGCATTGTGAACAGCGCTCAGTATAAGCGCTGTTGCTACAGAGAGTATCATTACGGCTATTTTATAGTGAAGCAGTGTTTTTTTCGGGGTGAGGATCATGATTCATGACTCCATTTGTT
>CAYTSF010000205.1:0-4312 GCA_964440335.1 uncultured Leptospirales bacterium | reverse complement strand
ACACACATCGCGCGCGATGCATACTGGCACAACGACGTCAATGTTTTCGGGCAGCTCATCGGGTGCAGGGAGGTCGACGGAAAAACCATGTACTCCATGGGATGCAACACTGACATCTGCATAAGCGCTGTCAGCCTTGTCCAGTTTGGTAAATCCCAGGGGAAAAAACTGGTCTGCGTCGGAGAAGTAAATGAAAACATGCCGTTCATGTATGGGGACGCTGTTGTTGATTCAGACAAGTACGATGTGATCCTCAGAGGGCCCGAGTTCAACTACAGGCTTTTTGCCCCGCCAAAGGACGCTGTTACCATAAAGGACCATATGATAGGGCTCAACATAAGCACCCTGGTCAAGGATGGCGGGACGCTGCAGGTGGGGATCGGGGCGCTTGGAGACGCCATTGTCGCAGGGCTTGACCTGAGGCACTCACACAACGAGCTGTATAATGAAATGATAGAAAAAGCAGGGCTCGTAAAACGCTACGACCGTTTAATAAAAAAATACGGCGGTTCCGGTACTTTTGAAAAGGGGCTCTACGGTTCATCCGAAATGTTTGTCGACGCATTCATGCAGCTGTACAAAAAGGGAATACTAAAAAGGAAGGTGTATGACAACGTGCCGATCATGCAGCTTATCAGGGAGGGGAAACTTTCCGATGACCATATACCGCCCAACATCCTGGCGCTCCTGTACGAAAAAGAGGGCGTGCACATGAGGCTCAGGGAGAAGGACGTCAACATGCTCGTTAAATTCGGAATATTTAAAGAGGGCGTTGAGTATAAAGATGGTTTTATCTGGTACGAGGGAAGAAAATACAACAGGGATTGCTACGAGAAAAAGAACCTGGATGAGTTAAACACCCTTCTTGGCAGCAAACTTAAAAACGGCCAGGTCATTCTCGGCGCCTTCTTCCTGGGACCTGAAGCGTTTTATAACGAGCTTAACTCCATGAGCGAAGAAGAAAGGGCGCAGTTCGGCATGTCGGGAGTTGAAAAGGTCAACCAGCTTTACGGAGGAGAAGAGCTGCGGGCACTCCAGAGAAGGGACGGCAGGTTTGTGAATTCAGGCCTGGTTGCCACCCTGACAGGATCAGTGGCCTCGGATCAGCTTGAGGATGGAAAGGTCGTCAGCGGCATAGGCGGACAGTATAACTTTGTATCCATGGCACATGAAGTTCCGGGCGGCAAGCTGATAATGGCCATAAGGGCCACCAGGGGTTCCGGTAAAAGCCTGAAGTCCAACATCGTATACAACTACGGCCACACATCCATACCAAAATATTTAAGGGATATAATAGTGACCGAGTATGGCATCGCGCATATCAAGGGAGTTTCGGATGGTAAAATAGCTGAAGAGATGATAAAAATCGCTGATTCCAGATTCCAGCCCGAACTTGTTAAAGAGGCAAAAAAACACGGTAAACTCGCCCCTGATTACGAGATACCTGAAGAGTACAGGAACAATTACCCGGAAAAGGTTGATGCTTTCATTAAATCATACCAGGCGAAGGGATACTTCAAGCTTTTCCCATTTGGTACAGACGTTATGCCTGACGAGGCTGTACTTGCGGCCTCGCTCAAAGGCCTGAAGGCATATAAAGAGGCTAAACCGGTACGCACAGTAATTAAACTCCTTACCGAAATGGCCAAACCTGTCCCTGAAAAAGCAGTTCCCTACCTGAAGAGGATGGACCTTGAAAAACCTGCCGACTTCGGACAGAGGTTCCAGCAGAAAACAGTTATTTTCGCGCTTAAAAACGCTGGAAGGATATAATTTCTTTATTGAGGTAACAGGGGCCAGCCTCCTGTTACCTCAATAATCATTCATCCAGGGGCTCATCTGCCATGCGCAGGTTTACATGGCAGTAACCGCCGGGGTTCTTATCAAGATAGTCCTGGTGGTAATCCTCGGCCCTGTAGAAGACCCTGAACTCCGCGATGTCCGTAACGATCTTCCTGTATCTGCCGCTCTCCTTCATCTTCTTAAGCCTTGAATCAACAACCTTTTTCTGTTCCCCGCCATGCCAGTATAAAGCCGACCTGTACTGCGTGCCCCGGTCGTTACCCTGCCTGTTAAGCGACGCGGGGTCGTGCATGCGGAAAAAGTGGCGCAGCAGTTCGTCGAGCTTAACTACAGCCGGGTCAAAGTATACGAGTATAACCTCCGCGTGCCCGGTCTTTCCTGAACATACAGCTTCATATGACGGGTACGGAAGGGAACCCCCTGAAAAACCAGAAAGAACCTCCTTCACCCCCTTCACCCTCTGAAAGTATGCCTCGGCGCCCCAGAAGCACCCTGCTCCGAATACGATGAAATCCCACCCGCGCTTCGCTGCATAAACATCCGGAAAGAGGTACATGAGCCCGGCGTAGCAATTATCCTCCATCTCTTCAGCGGGGATAAAACGCAGCGAGGCGGAATTTATACAGTAACGCAGACCTGTCTCTTCAGGCCCGTCATCGAAGACATGCCCCAGGTGTGAGTCGGCCACAGGGCTCCTTACCTCAACACGAAGCATGCCGTGGGATGTGTCCTTTACCTCGCGTATTGGCCTGCGCTCCAGTGGAATTGTAAAACTGGGCCAACCGGTACCAGACTCAAATTTTTCAGTTGAACTGAAAAGCGGTTCACCAGATACAACATCAACATAGATTCCAGGCCTTTTGTTGTCCCAGTACTCGTTTTTAAAAGGGGCTTCAGTACCGTTCTCCCGCACTACCCTGTACTGTTCGGGGGTGAGTTTTTTACGCAGCTCGGAATCGCTTGGATTTGTATCACATCTATATTCATTACAGTTTTTTTTCATGTTATCCTCCAGCCCCGCACCATGAGTGCAGGATAAAGATGACAGGATAAGTATTATGAAACAGAAATTTTTCATAAAAACCTCCATACATCTTTTGGACTTCACAGGCAAAAAAGTTACAGTAAAATCTAAAATTCTTCATCTTTCTGCTGTCGCAAAAAAAATTCATACTCCACTAACAGGGACATTGCAGAGAACTTGACAGAATGACATGACCGTGAATTCATCATGCAAAAACCTGCGGTTTATAAATGAAAAAAATCCTCATAACTATACTTGTATTATCTGCATCAATGGCTATCATTCTCCAGGCAGAGAACAGAAAACTCTCCACTTATGATGAACGCCTCTCCTGCATGAAAAAAGAATGCTGCAGGAGCTACATAAAGTGTTCTGACAACTGTTATGCGCCAGGTAAAGGCGCTGATAATGCCGAAATCAACAGGTATCTTGACTGTATGGATGCTTGCACCAATACACTGATTTTATGCTCAGCAGAAAAATGTTCATGGACTGATGATGACACGGATCTAACATTTTTGGGCGACAACGATCCGTGCAGCCTATAGCTGGTACTCAGCTTTATACTGAATGAGATTACATTTTTTAACACTAAAGATTTCAATTCCCCTTTTTTGTGATGAAAACATTTATGCTGCACCATATATATCATGTAAAAAAGTCACTGAATGCACAAATATTACCACAAGCCTCGTACAGATTTTACCACAAAAAGCCGTGTTTTAACTATTTTTTACAAAAACTTTTTCAACAATAAAAAAGGATTGCGCAAATTATAAACAAGATGTACCAAGATACATATAAAAATATCTTAGATACACTTATAAATATTGGGGGGATTATGGCTTTAAATCCAATTATCGATTCAAGAGATGTGCGTTTTATACTTTTTGAAATGCTTAAGGTTGATCAGCTTAACAAGTTTGAAGCATTTGCAGATTTCGACAAAGACATTTTCGAAGAAATACTCACTCTCGCAGAAAAAATAGCAGTAGGTAAAGTTTATCCTGTAAACCAGGAAGCAGACAAGCAGCACGCCCAGTACATTCCGGCAACAAAAGAGGTTATCATACCCGAGGGATTCAGGGCAGGACTCGATGCATACTATGAAGCTGGCTTCATAGGCATAGCAACAGAAGCAGATTGGGGCGGAAGCGGAATGCCCGAATCCATCTATTACGCAGCAACAGACTTCTTCTCATGCGCAGGCGTGGCTTTCACAATGTACCCCATGCTTTCTGTGGGTGCAATGAACCTGGTGAAGAACTTCATGGCAGAAGGTAAAGTTAAGAGAACAATCATTGACAAAATGATTACAGGCGAATGGGGAGGCACAATGTGTCTCACAGAATCCGACGCGGGTTCTGACGTTGGAGCTCTTAAGACAAAAGCCGTTAAAAACGCTGACGGCACATACACCATCACCGGCCAGAAAATATTCATCTCCTCCGGCGACAACAACTACTACAAGAACATGATTCACCC
>CAYTSF010000204.1:0-4324 GCA_964440335.1 uncultured Leptospirales bacterium | reverse complement strand
TCTACTCGATGAAACACACACCCATGAAAAAGGACATCGATGTCGCCATATACGCAGGGAACCCGCCGGACGAAAGTATTGCAGCCATGCTCATGGATTGCATGCCGAAAGACATCTCCGTTGTCCTCTTCACAGGGGGTGAAGCGCGGCTTCTTTCCAGGGGTCTTATTGCTCCGCTGAACGGATATGTGCAGGTGCTACTGCGCTCGCGGATACTCCTGACCCACTTCGGCATCACACTCTTCGAGGGGGACCTTGCCGGGTGCAGGATCATTGCAGTAAATCCTTCGCCCTACCATACCGAGCTCACATTCATGATTGCGGAACAGTATGATGTAATCCCCGCCGGCGAGTACTCGTCCCTTGACAGGCAGAAAATTACATCTGAAGTGCAGAAAATTACCGGCGATCCGCAGCTGAAAATTATTTCAGCCGGAAGCATAAGGGAAAGGATTAATATCAGCCTTGAATATTTTACCAGGTATCTGAATAGCATAATATCAGGGGGGAGCGATGCAGGTTAATGATGCCATACTCACAAGGCGTTCTGTTCGGAAATTCACCGACTATCATGTGACCGATGAAGAGGTCATGGAGCTCATGCGCGCCGCTCAATGGGCCCCCTCATGGTCGAACACCCAGTGCTGGGAATTCATTATTGTGCGAGACAGGGAAGCCATACATAAAATTGTTGAAACATATTCCGAAACAAACCCTGCGTGCAAAGTTTCTGAATCCGCATCTGTGCTCATTGCCTGCTGCGCAAAGAGCGACCTTCCGGGATTCAGGGATGGTGTTGCCAGGACAAAGTTCGATTCATGGTTCATGTTCGACCTTGGGATAGCATTGCAGAACATCATGCTCAGGGCCCACGACCTGGGGCTCGGCACTGTCGTTGTGGGATCAATCGACCACGCCAGGTGCGCGGCACTGCTGAACGTCAAGTCCCCCTACGAGCTGGTATGTATCCTCCCGGTAGGGAAGCCCGTTGAGCTGAAGAAGGAGGGCCCTGCGCGAAGGGAGATAGGCGACTTCATGCACAGGGAGAGGTTCGGGGAATGACCAGGATTTACCTGTTTCTTGCCAGGCGGATGCCGATGAAGCCGAACTCGTACTGCGGCGACTGGTAGTCCACCAGGCCAACCATGAGGTCATTTTTCTCCAGGCTGTATTGCCCGTCCCTGACGATCCTGTTGAAACCGTAATGTTCAGGGTGCCATTCAAAACACCATTCGCGTACGTTGCCGCACATATCGTAAATCCCCCAGGTGTTAGGCTTTCGGGTCCCCACCGCATGAGTTGTGTTCCCTGAATTGCCGCTGTACCAGCAGTAGCTCTCATCAAAAGCATCACCCCAGAAATAATCCGCGCTGCTTCCCGCACGCGCCGCGTATTCCCATTCATCTGAACAGGGGAGCCTGAATCCATCTGCCTCCCGGTTCACCGTTACGCTCCACCTGATCCTCATGTTTTTGTTTTCAGGGTCATCCCTCTTCCTGTTGATCGTATAGTACGGACTGAACCCGGCCTTTTTGCTCAGGCTGTTGCAGAACTCAACTGCCTGGAACCAGCTGACCTGTTCAATCGGAAGGTCCTTGCCCCTGAAATAACTGGGATTGTATCCCATGACAGTTTCATAAATCTCCTGCGTCACCTCGTACCTGCTGATCCAGAAGCCCTGCAGTGAACCGTCAGGCACAAGAACCATCTCGATCCCGCAAAAATTTTTTAAAACAGTCCTGTCGCCTGAAGCGGTCCCCCCCGCAGCAGTGTCCGGCCAGGCAGCTGTCATTAATATGCAGGATGCGATTAATACTGCACTGAACCGTTTTGTTTTTATGTACCATTTAATGTTGCGCATATTTTTTTCTCTTTGCCGTCAGGTTGTGGAATCACCGGCGGTTTACCTGCCGGCGCCAGTGATTTGAATACAAACTCAAGGAGTACCTGGAATTCATCATCTCCCTGAAGATCCTGCTCCTGGCCGCAGCATTTTACAGCAGGGCTGTTCATTGAGATGGTTCTCATAAACGATACCGCGTTCAGGACAAACATCGCAGTATCATGAACCTCGAATTGTCCGCAGGCCACACCCTCCTTTATAATATTCTCTGCCATATAAAAATATTTCAGCAGGTGCTTTTTTGCGTTTTCATGAATCAGCTTTTTTCCGGCTGTTTCATCTCGAATAACCAGATGCCTCAACCTCCGGAAAGCTTCATCGCTCTTCATGAGCGATACAGAATAAAGCAGCAGCATAACCTTCTCGTCAGGTCTGTATGCGGATTCATCGAGATGCCTGAACAGTGGGCCCAGGTATGTATCACTTATTCCCTCAAACAGAGATTTATAGACAATTCCGTGCAGGGTCTCCTTCTTCCCGATGTAATAGTATATCCTGCAGGGAGTAATCCCCAGGCTGCTTGCTATTGAATCAATCCTGGCGTCGTTGAATCCCTTTTCTGCAAACTCGGCGATTGCTGCATCAATGATCCTTTCCCTGATTGCTGCTTTTCCTCTGCTGTTCATTTTTTTCCCGGTTTCTTTCTGCCACTATCGGTTTCTGGTTTTTTCTCAGGTTCGGGTAAAGGTTCAGGTGCAGTAAGCACCGCAGGTTTCGGCTGGTAAATTGTTCCAGAGATGCTCATGCCGAAACCAGACAGCAGGCCTGCAGCCCTCCCCTTCACGTCCTCTGCGATAAAGTAGAAGCAGGGGATGAGCACCAGTGTAATGAATGTTGCGAACAGAAGTCCCCATCCGAACGAGAGGGCAAGGGGTGCGACAAGATAATCCTTCCCGCCAAAGCCGTACATGACAGGGAGGAGTTCAAGAAACATCGACCCTGCCGTGAGTATGATCGGCCTGAGTCTCACAACACCACCCTCGGCAAGCGCGTCCCCGAGGCTCATCCCGTCGTCCCTGAACCTGTTAATGAACTGTACGAGTACAAGGGTGTTGCTGACAATTATACCCGCAAGGCTGAAGAGCCCCAGCATGCTCATGAAAGACAGCGGCTGCCCGTGGGTAAAAAGGGCGATGACCACTCCCACAAGGGCGAATGGTATGGCTATCATAATGATGAGCGGCATGGCCAGCGACTGGGTGTACACGGTCAGCACAACAAAGATGACAATCAGCGCAGCGATAAAAAGATTACCAAGATCGCTTACCGATTTATTCGAGTCCTCCTGCTCCCCGCCATACCTGACTATGTAACCGGGGTAGCGCTTTTCAATATCGGCGAATTTTTTTTCGAGGATTGATGTTACACCTGACGGGGTGATAATCTTTGTGTCCACATCTGCCTGGACCTGCACCAGTCGCCTGTAATTCAGCCTGTTTATCTGCGAGTAGCCTTTATATATCTGCACATTGCTCACAGAATCAAGGGGGATAAGGCCGCCCATCATGTTGCCTACCTTCACATCGTGCAGCGTTGTGCGGTCCTTGCGCGCGTTTTCGGGGAACCTTACGCGTACCCCGACCTCCTCCTGGTTCTGGTTCACTATTGTCGCCACAGATCCCGAGAACGACGCATTGATTGCTGATGCTATGTCATAGGCCGAGACCTTTGTCCATGCAGCCATGCGTTCATTGACAGTGTACTGGTATTCGGTCTTGCCGCTCTCCAGGTCAATGGTAATGTCCTTCACACCTTTGATCGTGGGGAGGAAGCTGTTGTATTCATCGGCGATCTTTTTCATCACTTCATAATCATCGCCCTGTATCTCTATATTCACAGGCTTTCCGACCGGCGGGCCCAGGAATATTGACTCCACCTTGAGATTGATCTCCCTGGATATGTATCCGCTCTCCTGTGCCAGGGATATTTTTTTCCGCAGATCCAGGTTTATTTCATCGGCTGTTCTGCTTCTTTCCTTTTCAGGAACAAGGTAGAGTTCGAATGTGCTTTTATATGTTGCTTTAGGCGGCCTGGGGTCTGACATCTCTGTATAGTCCTCACCAACATAAAGATGCAGGGCCCTGAATTCCTTTGCCGGAACTGATGCAATGATCAGTTGTTCAAGCTTCTTCATCTCTTCGAGGTTGGTCGCAAGATTAGTCTCGAAGGGCATCTTGACCCTGATCCTGATCTGCTCCTCACCCCCTGCAGTCATGAATTTGAATCCGACCTTCGGTATCAGCGCCAGGGAGAGAACAAGAAGTACAAACAGAGCCGCGGCCACAATGTAGCGGTGATCAAGGGCGAATACCACGAACCTCTTGTACACCCTCTGCACCTGGCCGAAAAGTCCCTCCTCGTAGTTCCTGTCCTCTTTCTGTTCAGCCTTAATCGACCTGTTAATCCTCTCGCCGAATAATT
>CAYTSF010000203.1:0-4334 GCA_964440335.1 uncultured Leptospirales bacterium | reverse complement strand
GATCCGGGCAGCTGGAAGGAGAACTGGGTGTTCAGGCTTCCTGACGGAATTGTTGTGGCCATCTACAACGACATAACAGAAAGAAAGACTTCAGAGATTATGCTTGAAAAGTCCCTGAAAGATAAGGATGTTCTGCTCAGGGAGCTGCAGCACCGTGTAAAAAACAACCTCAATGTTGTTGCCGGGCTCTTGTACCTTGAAGCCGATAAGCTGGAAGATGAAAAGGCAAAGAATGTCTTCCTTGACGCAAGGGCAAGGATTAACTCAATGTCGGGCATATACGAGAAGCTCTACATGTCGCCTGATCTTGAGCGCGTTGATATTGCATCATACATTGAATCCCTGGTTGAATCTATCTTTGTTACCTACAACGTCAAGAGTCACAATATCAGCCTTAAAGTATCCACGTCGGACATAAGGCTCGATCTTAAAAGGGCGGTGCCCCTTGGTCTTATCCTTAACGAGCTCATTACAAACTCGATCAAGTACGCATATCCCGGAAGGAGCGGCGGTGAGATCCGCGTCATCCTTGAGGAGATCGGCGGGATCGTGAAGCTTGTCGTCAGCGACGATGGCGTGGGGCTCCCTGATGGTTTCAACATAGACAGTATCAATTCCATGGGGCTTGACCTGGTGAAGATGCTTGTTGAGCAGATCAATGGTTCAATTGATTTCGGGAGCGGTAAGGGGACCTCTGTGGGGATAAGCTTCACCCGCTGATCCGGCACCTTTTATTCTTCAAAAACATTCCTTCTCCTGAAGTCCGGCAGGTACGAGTCATGGCTCTCCATCTCCTGTAAAAGCAGGTTCCTGAATCCAAGGGATTCTGCGTACTGCACCACCTTTTCGTATTCCTCAACATAAAGCGTACGCGAAAGCTCAGGGTGGCCCGCAGGTATGCTGCCGCATGGATGGTACTGTGACATGAGTGATATGTGCATCCTTCTGTCCACTGTTTCGAGAAAGTCCAGCACACGCAGCGAGTTCTCTATGTTCCCCGGAAGAACAAGGTGGCGCAGGGCGGTTCCTTTTACTGCGAGGCCGCTGCTGCCGGTCTGCAGGTTGCCGGCCTGGGTGTAAATGCGCCTGAGGGTCTCCCTGCCTGATGTGTACATCCCCGGCGCACCTGAAAGCTCCAGGCCCAGCTTATCGGTGCCATACTTGAAGTCCGGAAGGTATATGTCTATTGCGCCATCGAGTAGATCGATGGTTTCGGGTGTGTCGTAACCATGGGTGTTATACACGAAGGGGAGGTCAAAGTTGCGTGACCTGGCAATATTCACTGCCTCAATTATCCCGAGTACATAGGGTGTGGGGGATACGAAATTAATATTTGCCGCACCATTTTCGCGAAGTTTAAAGAATATTTCCGCGAGCCCTGCGGGAGTGACTGTTCCGGTTTCGGTGCACCGGTTGACTGTTCTCCATCTGCTGATCTGGTGGTTCTGGCAGAAGCAGCACCTCAGGGTGCACCCCGCGAAGAATATTGTGCCGGAGCCGCGTGTCCCTGTAAGGAAAGGTTCCTCTCCGAAGTGGAGGCCGTAATGTGCAACATATATTCCGTCATCAATGCCGCACCTGCCTGCAGACTTGCTCCTCTCTGCGCCACACCTGAACAGGCACAATTCACATTTCATTCGGCTGCCCCATGTTATAAATCTGCAAAAGAAGCATGCAGGGTTCCCGGCTGGAATTATTTTTATGCGAAATCACCGGATGTTTCACTCATAGTGTCAGTTTTTATATGGAGCGGGTGAGTTCAAGCTGTTTTTTTGCAAAAAACAGCCATTTTATGCTGTTCCGGAGCATTTTTTTTATGCTACATAATATTATAACTTGACTTTTTCGCATGCCGGTGGGTTTCTAAAATGTCCATTTACATTGTTATAAGGAAAAGGTTAAGTTATGGCAAAGGCTGCTGACGCAAAAGCGAAAAAGGTCGAGAAGAAGGTTGAGAAGAAGGTTGAGAAAAAAGTCGAGAAAAAAGTTGCTCTTCCCGAAAGCTTTACCGTAAATTCAATGTCCGCGTATCTTTCTGAATCAAAAGGTCTTTCTAAAAAAGAAGCCAAAGAAATTCTTGAAACTGTTTTTGAACTTTTCGAAGCAGGAGTACTTCAGGGACAGAGAGTTCCGGTTGGTAAGATTGGAAAACTCTACGCAAAGGTTAAACCTGCTACTAAAGCCCGCAAAGGCAGAAACCCGATCACGGGCGAAGAGATGACCATTGCTGCGAAGAAGGCGACCAAGGTACCAAAGTTCGCATTTACAAAAGGTTTTAAAGAAGAAGTTTTAAAGGCAAAGATAAAAACCAAGTAATGATTAAACCCGCCGCGAGGCGGGTTTTTTTCTGCGTGCGCCCGGCATCTGTGTCATATTGCCACACCACATTACCGCGCCTTTACCATGACGATGATGCGCCCCCTCCGCCGAATGATCCGCCGCCTCCTGACCATGAAGTGCTGCTGTCGGAAGAGGATGAGTTTTCCGATGAAGAAGAACTGTACGATGAACCTGAACTGCTGTATCCGGTGCTGCTGTATAAACTTCCATCCGCAGGCGCGTCGCTGCCGAAGACAAAAAGGAATGTTATCTGTAAAAAATTTGTTATCATCAGTATAATCATGCAGGCGGTTTCATGTTCTGAGGTGCCTGACTGTACCGGTTTGAGTACATGAAGAGAGTAAAATATTGCTGCAAAGCTTGCAATAGCCGGTATGGCAGTAAAGACTGTTGCAATTATTTTAAATGTTTTTATCTCTTCTTTGATTATACTTGATACCAGGCCGGTGCCTGCAATGGCACCGGTAATGTAAGATAGGGGTGTCCAGTACCATACACCCGGCATGAAAAGCTGCAGCAGTGCAGGTATGGCTGCGAAGATTATAAGGGAGCCTGTTATGGTTGCCAATACTGAAGTTTTATGCCTCTTCATTTTTTTCTTTTTATTGATCAGCTTCTTTTTCGCACGCAGGGTGTAAAAGATAAATCCGATCAATGAACCGGTGATGAAGAGAAGAATGTAGCTCTGAGAAAAGTATGAAACTGCTCCGCGCATTTTTATAAATGCGGAAGGTTCCTGCCCGGGCCGGACCTCATCTGTCGCCTGAATTATCTGTGATACGGCCCTTTCGATTCCCTGGCCGTATTTAAAGTTCCTGAACTCGGCCCTGATGCCGTCCAGTATCCTGCCTGCCTTCAGGTCGGTAACATACCATTCGAGTCCGTATCCCACTTCAATACGCATGCGCCTGTCATAAACGGCAACTGCAAAGAGCAGGCCGTCATCCCTCTCCTTCGAGCCGCCTCCCCATTTCTCTGCTGTTTTAATCGAGAATTCCTCGATGGAGAGTGGAGCGGTGCTTCTAACCGTTAACACCGCTATCTGTACCCCGGTCTTTTCCCTGTGGGCTACGAGCATGCCGGTAATTTTTTTTTCTTCAGCAGGGGTAAGTATCCCCGCGTAGTCGTTTACAGGCTTTTTTATTTCGGGTATGATATCTTCTGCGGCAGAGAGAAGGGGTAATGAAAACAATGTGATGAATGTCAATAATATGCGGAGCAGTTTTCTTTTCATGCTTCTTTCACCTTGTAGTGGAGTTCATTGCCGGGTACCCGGTAATGGCAGGAATAATCTTTACCTGATGTTTTATATTGTTCATAATAACGTTAAAGTCCATTACTAATTTTCGGGACCTTGTAGTAATCGGCAGATTCAAGGACCTTTTTACTTCTTGTCTTTACATTCGCATCGCCGGACTCATGGTATTTCATGATACACTCCCTCAGTTCACCGCCATATTTGCTGAGCAAATTGTGTACCTTCTCCTTTATCTCTGCGGTGAAGTCCCTGAAGTATGTAAATGCAGGGTATATGCCCGTGCGCAATGTTTCGCCGTACACCAGCACAAGGTCATTGGCTGTTTCAAGTGCAATGTCCGGGTTTATGTGAAGGAGGAGTGTATCTTTGAGTTCGCTCCACATGTTGTTCATGGTGTAATAATCAGCAATGGACTCAATGTAGTATGGGAGTATGTTGGGGATTATCGAACTCCTCGCGGCAGTGATTGTGCCGGTCATTCCTGAGATGAGCGTGTCATATCGCGATTCAAGTTCATGAAGCTCCCGCACTCTGCCTGCATGAGCAAGGACTGATTTCAGGCGCACCAGGTTGTATCGCTGCATGTTCTGTTGTATGTGAGGGCCTGATACAAAGGCGTCCTCTGTGTCAATGAGGTGATACTGGTGGTAGTATGTAGCGCAGTTTGTGCATTTCAGTATGATATCGGTCACATCGGTGTATCTTTCCGGCGTGCCGGATTCAACATGGACTGTTT
>CAYTSF010000202.1:2966-4415 GCA_964440335.1 uncultured Leptospirales bacterium | reverse complement strand
GGAAGCCAGTTCGCAGCTGATTGCTGCAATTGCATAGAATCCCTTTTCTTCAGCATCCATGATCGCCATATCATAGTAATGCAGCGCTTCCCCCGGCCTGCCTTTAATGGCTGATACCTCGGCCATCATGAGCCAGTACCTTGATGAAAAATTTTCGGGGCAGTCATGATGCCATTTTTCCATCATAGATATGTTTGATGTAATTGCCGTGTCATGTTTTTCGCGGTTCTCATCTGTCGAAGCGGCGTAAAGCCTTGTAATGCACAGAGTGTGGTAGAATACCAGCTCGGCCTCCTGTATCGAGGCTGAAACGAAGGCAATATTTTTCATCCCCTCTTCGCCCATGCTGAGAGCGTCTGTATATCGCCCGGATATGTAGAGTGTCAGCATCTTGAGGTAGTAGTACATGGCTATGCCTGTGCCGTAGTGTATCTCGTTCATCTGTATGATGTGGGAGGTCTCATCGAATTCAGGCGAATTAAGGGAGTGCGGCTCAGCTGTGCGCCCCATGAGGTTGAGAACCGCCTGGCGCGTGAGCTTCTGGCGTTCAAGCGATGCGTAGTTCCTTATCCTGTTGAAGAAAGACATGGTCTTGTCTGTTTCTTCAAGTACGTATTCCAGGCTTTCGCTGCCGCAGGCAAGCAGGTAGCGGGAGATCGATGTGGCGGCAAAGCTGCCGTAGACGAAGTCCCCGTTCTCTATGCCAGCGGAAAGGGACTCCCTCAGGTACATGATGCTGTTGCTCATATGGTCCTGCCAGACCTGGATAAAGTTGCCCATGACAAAAGTCACGTTTGACATTGTTGCAGGGTGCCCGTACTTTTTGTTGAACCTGAGCCCCAGCTGTCCGAATTCATAAGCCTCCCTGTATTTTTTAAAACGGGCTGCCAGGATGAGACCCCACACTGCGAATATAAAGGTTGTTCCCGGCGTTATCCCGTAACCGATGGCAATGTTCAAACCTTTGATTGTGATCGCTGCAAGAAGTGTGGGATTTGAAACATAGGCTGATGAAAGCATGTTCATCATGATTTTCTGGCATATCTTCATGCGGCCGTCTGTGGTTTCGGGAAGATCCTCGAGCGATGAGATGCACCTGCCGGAAATCAGTTTCCTGGAGGTCATGATCTCCTCCTCTATCATGCTTTCGAGCAGGTTGCGGTTGTATGGATCGGGGATGTTAATACCGAACAGTTCAAGCGCCCTGATACCTGTCATGTTGTTTTCGATGAACCTGCCTGCGGTGGCATACAGTATAATCATCCTCACATACACTTCGCCCCTGTCGATGTCTGACCCGGCACGGTCAAGGATGAATGAGAAAAGTTCATTTGCCCTTTCATGGTTTCCCGAGAGGTACTGGCATTCGGAGAGTTCCAGGTAGATGGAGAATGCAACGCTGTAGCCGGTCTCCCATATCTGCGCCGGCAGTATTTCCGCAGCCACATC
>CAYTSF010000202.1:0-2866 GCA_964440335.1 uncultured Leptospirales bacterium | reverse complement strand
TGCATGAACCTCCATTGCATTGTGTCATTGCCGGTTTTCCGGGACGACGGATCGAAGTTTTCTTCAACCGGTATAACAATGCCTTCATGGGAGGCCGAAGACAGTATTTCAGCCGTCTCCTTTACCGGTAAACCGGTCAGCGAAGCCAGCATGGTAATGTCAAAGACCATGCCGGCGCATGAGGCCACGGAGAGTACATGCAGGGTTTTTTCCTCCATGGACTCAATCCCGGCCGCAAATAGTTCAATGACATCCTCATCGGCATCAAGTTTCCTGATCCGGGCCATGTCCCATACCCACGCGCCTGTCTCGGCATCAAGGCTGAAGATGTTACCCGCACGCATGGTTCTTACAAAGCGATTGATGAATGATGGGTTGCCCAGGGTTTTTTCGCTGATTACAGCGGCAAGTTCGTCAAGCCTGTGGTCAACGGTGTGCAGCATGTCAGACATCATGGTTTTTATTGTATCGTGGTCCAGCGGGCGGAGATCTATGGAGACTGCCGGGAACCAGGGCCTTGTCATGGATGCGGTTCTTATCCGGACATCGCTCCTTTCTCCTGCGGCAGATTCATTGAAAGCACAGACAAGCATGCAGCAGTGGAGGTCCGCCTCCGATGTGAGTGTCTCGATCAGGGCCATGGATTCAGGGTCCGCGTTGTGCAGTCCGTCAATAAAAATAACCAGGGGGTGCTCGTGGGATGACATTGCGCGGATCAGACGCTGGAAGATTATGCCGAAAATATTTTTCATCTCACCGGGCCCGAACTCCGGAATATCAGGCAGCCTGCCTATGAGCATCTCGAGCTCCGGCACTATGTCCGCAATTATTTTGCCGTTTGCACCAAGTGCTGCGAGTATTTTATTTTTCCATTTAACAAGGTTTTCGGCAGATTCAATCATCAGTATCCTTATGAATTCCCTTACAGCCATGAGGATCGCGCTGTAAGGCCTGCCTGAGGCGACTTGCTCGAAGGTACCTTCAATAAAAATACCGCTCTGCTGGATTACAGACCTTTTTATATCATGAACAAGCGATGTTTTACCCATACCTGGAGCCGCACCGACAAGGACAAGCCTGTTGCCCCCCCTCTTCACATACTCGAAACATTCAAGCAGCCCGTTTCTTTCATCCTCCCTGGAGTAGAGCCTCTGGGGCAGGGCGAGTATTTCTGATACGTCATCTACACCCGCGATGAAATTTTCCGGGAAGCTGTTGCTCTCGAGAAATTCAATGCATCTGTTGATGTCGCTCTTTATGCCCCATGAACTCTGGTAGCGGTTCTCGGCGTTTTTTTCAAGGAGCTTCATCACTATGGCTGAAACCGGGGGCGGTACGCGGTTGTTTACTTCAGACGGGCTGATTGCTGTTTTTGATATGTGGCTGTGTATCAGGTCAATAATGTCTTTGTGCCTGAACGGAGGGTAACCGGTGAGCATTTCGTAAAGGACAAGTCCAAGCAGGTAGAAGTCTGACCTGTAGTCCACGGTGCGGTTCATGCAGCCTGTCTGTTCAGGTGAAATGTAGAGCGGCATATTGCCCTGGAAATTGACTGTGTTAATGTCTGTGTCTGCGGCCGAGATGTTCAGGGCAAAGGAGAGGTCTATGATATGTATATCGTCTGTTTTTATGTCAGCGACAATGCATGAGGGGTTCAGGTTCATGTGAATTATTCCGGCATTGTGAAAGTCCGAAAGAATTACAGAGAGCCTTGATGCTATAATAAGGATATCGTTTACAGACATCTGTTTTTCATTGATAAGGCGGTTAAGCTGTATGCCGCTGAAAGGTTCTGCAACGATCATTGCCATATCGCCCGAATCAAGGGTTTCAATTATTTTCAGGGTCCCGGTGGAATTGATCCTTGAGATAAGGGCGGATTCATGCATAAGGATAGAGTTGTTCCTGAACGTGAAGTGTTCAGGAAGAATCGTTTTTATCAGGACATCCCTGCTGCCGGACTCTGACCATGCTGAGTAAATGGCTGAGTTGCCCGTAGTATAGATGATGTCGTGTACCTTGTATCCCGGGATTTTTAACAAAAAAAGCCTCTTTAATAATTTGCTGATCCCTGTAAAACCGCACCTGCGCCGGGAACTCAAGCCGACTGCCATTATACGGGATGTTATGGTAAAATATAATAAGAAATGCGGCAGCTGACCAGATAAATGTATGGATAGGGGGTCTCAGCTGGTTTATATGCTGTTTTTTAAGTATTGACAAGTTCATTATGGATTTTTAATTCATATAAAAGTTTTTTCCCCGGAGGATTATGGGCCCGATAAGCAATTTTTTGAGAAAATTCATGACTGGCTGCTCTACAGTGGCGGTTTCATTCGTAATGCTGTTATGTATCTTACCCGCCATCATTTCATGTTCAGGAAGCGGCAGTTATAAATATATCGGGTACTTTCCCGGCAGCGGGATAAAGGCATATGATGGCAGCTCCTGGGATGATTTTTCAGACGGTCTGCCATCGGGCCTTGAGGCTGAATACCTTACAGCGGATTCAACTGGTACGCTTTACCTTACAACTGAGTATTCCGGAGTATTCAAAAGGGCAAAGGGGGATTCAAAGTGGACAGACATCTCCTCTCCCGCCTTCAGGCGCAGGACACAGCTTGCCGGGGTCGATGAGTACAGGAACATATCCTCGTTCTGCATTGACGCGGCAGACGAGTCCAGGCTCTACCTGGCAACCAGGCACACGCTCTATACTTCAAAGGATGCGGGCAAAACATGGACTAAAATCAATATCGCCAACAACAGGAATTCATGGTACTTTACATCCCTCACTGTAGTAAGCGGTGTGCTTTATGCCGGTACTTCATTCAACGGCATACTCAAAATCGTTAACGGCAGGGCC
>CAYTSF010000201.1:0-4467 GCA_964440335.1 uncultured Leptospirales bacterium | reverse complement strand
TAAAAGAAATCAGAGATAAAGGATATTCATCAAGACCGGGTCCGGATTTCATTGCATACCTCCGGCATAACATCGATAAAACTTTTCAGCCTCAATGGGCAATTAAAACTTCGCGCACGGAGGTAAAAGCTGTATCTATAAGATATGATTAAGCAGAAATTTGTATGACCCGCCGGGAGATATGCAGAGGGCTACTGCAGGCTTGCGAAAAGCGCGATGTTAACAGCAAGCTCGAGCGCAGTTTCTATTTTGGCAGCATCTGTCCCCCAGCTGTCAGGGTAGTCGAGCTGGCAGAAATAGTCATGGGGAGTGGAGATAATCACCAGCGCGCCGTTTACCCTTGCTGCGCCGATCTGTGTGGATGAATTCCACTGGCTCGGGGGAGCGGATGTAAAAGTGTACGTGGCATTATATATGGGAGAGGAAGCATCAAGATACTCGATGGTGTCCGAGTCAAACATTCCGGGAAATATTGTAAAGATTAAAGTATTATACTGGTCGGTCCATAAACAGCTGTCGATCCAGATGAACCCGCCTGCCTCAAGGTAATCGCGGAGTATTTCCTGTTCATCTTCTGAAATAGTGAAGGAACAGTCATCATGGATTATGATAAAGGACACCCGGTCCATCTCACCCTTCATCTCAGATATTGTTTTAACACCCAGGTATTCAGCGTTATACCCCTCCTCAAGCAGCCTTGACTCCACATTGGTCATGGCATTGGCATTATAACCGGGAGTATTTGCATTGGGTGTATTGAGCCTGAAAAAACGTATATCTCCGGGGCCGTTGTGAGCATTATTTATATAAAAGGGATAATCCTGGCCGTCACAGGAAATGAACATAAGAACAGACAGACATAGAATTGTTCGAATTATTCTTTTCATATATTAAATCCCGTTATTATTCATATTAAATGGCAATACGGGCGGAGTCAAGATATTTATAGGGAAGAATGCCTGATTAAAGGGAACTCACTGCCAACATAAAAAGTTTGATGCTTTGTTTTGAGAGGTGAATCCGCAATACTTCGCTTTCACGGTCATTCAGTAAACTGTTGAAATATATCCGCGTAGAGCCTTCCTGTAACAGGATCGCGCAGGTCAGGATCCAGTTCAAGAAGGTGACGCAGCACAAAGTGACGGTGCAGTATCCGGGGGTGCGGGACCACCAGCCTTTCACTGTTCAGTACGAGGTCATCATAAAGAAGAATGTCCAGGTCTATTTCGCGCGGGCCCCTGGGGAATGTTTTCTTACGGCCAAGTGCTGTTTCGATATGCTTCAGTGTATCAAGGAGCTGCAGGGGGTCAAGGCCGGTTTCAATCTGTATCACCTGGTTCAAAAAATCGGGCTGATCTGTGAAGTCCACAGCCTTAGTATGAAGCACTGATGATTCTGCCGCTACCCTGCCCGCACTCTCTGCTATCATCCTCACGGCAGATTCAAGGAACTCCTCCCTGTTGCCCAGGTTGCTGCCAAGGCCGATAAACGCTATGGCCATTACTGCTTCTCCCGGTTGTCCTCGCCGCTCAGTTCCAGGATACGGCACATCTCCCTGAGCCTTGAGAGTATGCGGCCCTCGGAGAGTTCCTTCAGTGTTTTTTCTGGATTGTTGTTCGATGTTATGATAGTGAACTTCTCTCCCTCATACCTTGCGTCTATGAGATTATAAAGCGTCTCCTGTTCCCATGCGGAATCGCGCTGCACCCCGAAATCGTCTATGACAAGAACATCAACCGATGCATACTCCTTCTCGATGACACTGGACTGGCCGTACTGCAGAGACCCTTCCGAAAAAGTAGAGCGGAGGAGGTTGAAAAAATTCCTTGAAATCTTAATAAACTTCCCGTTAACAGCGTAGTGCCTTATGAGCTCGGTAAGGATTATTGTCGAAAGCAGGGTCTTGCCCGTACCGGGATTACCCCACAGGTAAAGCCCCTTCTTCACATCTGGGAAATTTGTGATAATATCGTAGGCCGCCTTGTATGCCTCCGCAGCAAGTTTGTTCTGGCCGGCCCGGAAGTCCCTTATGTTCTTCCACCTGAATTTTTTATCAATCCCCGAAGAATTGTAAATCTCAAGGATGCGCTCAATCTTCATCCTTGTATCCCTGCAGGGGCAGGGCCTGATTTCATCATTATCAAAATAGTAGTAGGGGTCCTCGCCGCCGCACCTGCATTTTGTCACAACGCACTTGGGGCATGGAGAGAGCACGTTGTCACCCTGCACCTCAAAAGCGGGATTATGTATTATTCCCGAGTATTCGCAATATGAGCAGAATTGTTCCCTGTTCTGTTTTTTCATTTTCCGGCTTCTTTCATTGATCTGTATTTACTGGCAACCCTGACACCAGGCTTGTCAAGTTTAATTGACTTTTTTTGATTATGGCAGCCAACTTGACAATAATTGGCAAAGAGCGGGAAAAAATCGATAAATTTTTAAACTTATGAAGTCGATTATATCCTTATAGCATAGTACATAGTATTAAAGGGGTAATATATGAATTTTTCCAATCTTATCAGAAAATGCCTGGTATTCACTTTCGCACTTATAGTTTTCACTATAACAGCCTCTTCTTTACGTGCGGAAGACACGACACCCGGAGACAAAACAACCGACAAAGAGACAGATGTAAAACAGGAAAACGAAGGGTGGAAGACAGAGGACTACAAGCCCTATATTAAAACCATGCAGGACCTTGAAAAACTGAGCAAGCAGTACTCAGAGAACCGCCTTTCACTTGCCAAGGACGAGTTCGCCAAGGGACTTGACATACTGAAAGACATGGTTGCCGATATTGAAGAGTACAAGACCGAGGCAGGAAAGAAATCATACCTCGAAGAGAAATGGTACTGGCAGGAAGTTGACAGAAAAAATGCCCAGCAGAGATATATAACCAGGCTCAAGGTTGAGGCGAAAACCAAATCGGTCACTTATTTCACAAGGGCGATCAAAAACCTTGACGAAATCCAGTCCAATGAACTGAGAAGCGACCCAAGGTACATCGAACTCAAGGCTGCGCTTTTCAGGGTATACGTTTCCACTCAATACGACCTCGGGAACCTGAAACCCTGCATCCCAGTTCTTGAAAGGTACATAGAGCTGTCAGAGCAGACCAGGAAGGACAAGTGGGCGTACAAATACCTGGCAAGCTGTTATGCGTTCATGGAAACAATACTGGACAACAGCCGCGCTACTCCCGAAGAGTCGGTGGCATATTACAGGAACAGGAAGAACCAGTCAATACTCAAGGCAGTCGAACTTGAATTCGGAAGAGATTCAGTGGAATATAAAGAGATGCAGAAAGTCGTCCAGAGGGATGAAAAGGCCAGCACAGTTATTAACGTTAACAAGTAACAAACCCCTTGATTTCACTGCCGGAAGGGGAGAGTCATTCTCCTTCCGGTTTTTCATTTCCACTGTAAACACCCTTCTTAACATTGTATTGTTTACCGTCAAATTCAACAATGATTTTAATACCGCGGTTTTCGGGGATATAGACCTTCAGTTCGCCCGGCTGCTTTATGTTATTGACCCTTACATACTTTCCACGGCCCCTGTCCAGTTCCCACCTCTCGGGCCTGATAAGGTAAAACCTGCCGGGCTGAAGCTTGAGATACAGACTCTTCACCGCACGCCCCGGCGCAGTTCCGGTCCTCTCCCCCTCGCTGCCGTCAACAATCACGTTGTAATATACCATTGAGCCCTCGGCATCAGCGCCCGACCCGGCACCAGTATCGCAGAACTCAATCACAAGGTTATAATCGTCATTAACCGGGTAGACGCCCCCCTCCTCGTACTGGTAGATGTTCCTGCACGCAATCACGTCGCACACCTCTGACCCGCTGCCGTTTGATACAACAACCAGCCTGCCGTCAACCACATCCTTGATATAAAGGTCGCCTTCAAGCATGAGGGGGATTGAACTGTTCTCGTACCATAGCGCCCTCTCCATGATAACGCATGTATATCCCCCGGCAAAACAGAAGTCCCATACCTTCTGCGCTGTTTCGGTTTTGCCTGTACTGCTGTTCACGCGAAGAAGCTCGCCACCCATACCAGGACCACCCCCCGGTTTCATGAACAGTATGTAGAACTCCCCGTCATGAACAGCAAAACGCTCGACCCTGTAGGACTCATGGAGCAGCTGGTATTCGCACAAACCCTGCGGCGAGTAGATACCCGCTGTGAACCCCTGGCCGTCGCGACGCACGTAGTATACGTCGCCCCCCTCCTGCTGCATGGCCACCACATCGCCGCCGAGCTGCAGGGGCTCCGCCCCCTTTTCTGTAACATGGATTATAACTGAATCTTTCAGCAGGTAAATATCAATGCCCCCGGACCCTGTATCCTGTGACATGAGCGTGCTGCCGGCGAGCTGGATAATTATTATGAGGGAAACTGGAAAAAGAAAATGCCTGCGGTTGAATAACATGCTGCACCCCGTAAATAGTCTGCAGTAAAAAC
>CAYTSF010000200.1:2021-4488 GCA_964440335.1 uncultured Leptospirales bacterium | reverse complement strand
CTGTGTGTAAACTGCGAAAGATTATATACGCCTGAAAATGATATCGCCTTTTAGTAATCCTGTATTACAGCTAATGCATAATAAAGTGGATATACACGTAATTATATGCTCACCGCCCTCTTACGGCGGACGGTGAACAACAGCAATTGTGGAATAACAGTTTATTATGAGTATAAATGTTTGACATAAAGATTATAATGGATAGATTTAATACTGGAATTCATTTTATGGAGGGGCGCATGTCAGACAGAAAGTATATCATAGCCATCGACCTGGGGACAACAGGCAACAGGGTATTCTGTTTCGACGATAAGGGGAGGGTCATCTCCAGCTCCTACAGGGAGTTTACTCAGCACTTCCCCAGGCCGGGCTGGGTAGAGCATGACGGTATGGAGATATGGGAATCGGTTTCAGAGCTCATACCTGAAGCGATTAAAAAGGGGGGACTTAATCCCGCTGCTGCCGTATCGATCGGAATAACGAACCAGCGCGAGACATCAATACTCTGGGACGCGGATACCGGAAGGCCTATCCACAGGGCAATCGTGTGGCAGTGCAGGCGCACTACAGATATATGCAACCAGCTTAAAGAGCGGGGACATGAGGAGAAGTTCAGGGAACAGACCGGGCTTGTGGTAGACGCCTACTTTTCGGGCACAAAGATCAAGTGGATGTTCGACAACGTAATGGATGCCAGGCAACTTGCCAAGAAGGGCAAACTGCGCTTCGGGACCATCGATACATGGATCCTCTGGAAGCTCACTGGCGGCATGTCCCATGCAACTGATTATACCAACGCTTCCCGTACCCTCATATTCAACATAAAAGAGAAGAAGTGGTCACCTGAACTCTGCGACATTCTGGACATCCCTCTGAACATACTGCCTGAGGTTTTCCCTTCTGCTGCGGATTTCGGCACCACTTCCGGCTGCGGCTTTTTACCTGACGGCATCCCGGTTGGCGGAGTTGCCGGCGACCAGCAGGCTGCCATGGTTGGCCAGTGCTGCCTGAGCCCAGGGAGCACCAAGAACACTTACGGCACAGGATGTTTCATGCTGCTCAACAACGGCAGCGACTATATCATATCAAAGAACGGCCTCCTCACGACGCTGACGCCTGACAGCAGGGGCAACCCTGTGTACGCGCTTGAAGGTTCAGTGTTCATTGGCGGTGCGGTCATGCAGTGGCTGCGCGACTACATGAAATTTTTTAACAGCGCCACAGAGTCAGAGGGGATGGCGTCATCCCTCTTTAACAGGGAGGATGAAGTTGTATTTGTGCCGGCCTTCGTCGGCCTGGGCGCGCCATACTGGCACATGGACGCGCGGGGCGCCATATTCGGCCTGACGCGCGATACGACGCGGGAACAGATAGTTCGGGCCGCGCTTAAGTCCATCGCTTTCCAGTCCATGGACGTCATTAACGCAATGGAGCAGGACACGGGCAGGCGCATTGAAGAGCTGCGTGTTGACGGCGGCGCCACAGACAACAAGTTCCTCATGCAGTTCCAGAGCGACATACTTGGAGTGCCGGTACTGCTGCCCGAGTTGAGGGAATCGACTGCACTTGGAGCCGCCTATCTTGCCGGGATCACATCGGGCCTCTATTCATCCATCGAAGAGGTCGCTTCAGAGAACAGAATCAGCCGCAGGTTTGAACCGGTGATGAACGCAGGTGAAAGGGAGAAACAGGCTGCTTTGTGGAAAAAAGCAGTGGCCAGGCTGCTATAATTATCCGTTTTGACTTGCTTTTTAAAATTTTTATAATATATTATGAATATCTCAACAGATCATTAATGCAACAAAGCGGAGGCCTCTCATGGCAAAACCAATGCTGGGCGAAATGCTCGTACAAAATGGTGCGATTACTCAGGAGCAGCTTAACAGGGCACTGGAGATTCAGAAGAGTGAAGGGGGGCTTATTGGAATAATCCTCATCTCGCAGGGTGTAATCACTGAGCAGACACTGGTCGAATACCTTTCATTGCAGGCAAAAATTGTTACCACATCGGAATAGATCAACCATCAACAGAAGTGAAGATGGGACTGACAAAAAACATCATTCCCGCGAATGCGACGAAGTTCAGCACAAGTGCGGGAATCTATCCTGACACCAGATATTCAGATCCAGGTTAAACCTTCGGCTCCGCTACATTAATGTTGTTCCTCTTCAGGAACTCCCTGTAGCCGTAAACGTCCTTTCCTGCGAACCTTATTTTAACAGCGTTAACAGGGCAGTTGTTCACGCACCCGAAACACGCAATGCAGCTGCCTGTGTCCACTCTGTCGCGCTGCGGGCCGATCGCGGAGGCCGGGCAGATCTCCTCGCACTTGCCGCACCTGATGCACTTTTTTTTATCAATGTAGTGCCCGGTCATGACCATCTTGGTAAATGAAATGGAGGGTTTCCCCTTGATCATGTTGTTCAGGCTGAAGTTTCCCTTCACGTCAATTCCCCTGCCTGCCAT
>CAYTSF010000200.1:0-1921 GCA_964440335.1 uncultured Leptospirales bacterium | reverse complement strand
GTCCTTTCAGTGTTGCCAGCCTGGCTGTACCAGACCACGAGCCCGGTTTTGATTGCGGTGTTTTTCACAGCCCGTTTGTTTTTTATTCTTATCCCCATACTTTTACCTGCCACAAATATTCCGGCTGCAATGCCCAGCCCGCCGAGTATAAATTTTCTGCGTGATATCATTTCATGCACCTGCCCATGACGCGACGTATTCCCATGCTGCCGGGGCCATTATTCCTTCCAGGTTATCCCTTCTCCATGATCCGTCAAGCCCATAATCCTGTGCCGCAAGTCCAAAGTGGCACATTGCTATTCCCATGTCAACCCGCTGCAGGTCTGACTTCAGGAACCGGTTGCTGCTATAGTTTTTTGTACGTTCAAGGTAGAGGTGGAAGTCCCTGCCTGAATTCCCTGCCACGATTCTCCAGGGCTGCTTGTTGGATGCCGACGGAGCGATCCTTACATGTTCCAGCGCGTTCCAGTAAGGGGATTCATGGAATACTGTATCAAGGCGCTTCATGTCATGTGAAAAGAAGAGTTCGTCAGCGGGTTTGCGTTTGTCCGATCCGGCAGTCGCCCTGATCAGCCTTTCGGTAAGTGATTTTTTTTCAGCCGGGTAACCTGTGGCAATAACAGCGGGGATTTCAACTCCCTCTTTTATCCCTGACTTATCTGCGAAACTGCTTCTTGTGAATGTGCCGCCAAGCCAGCATGTCCCGAGTCCCATGGCTGTGGCTTCGAGTATTATTTTTTCCATGCAGTACCCGAAGTCTTCAAGGTACATGGGCGCTTCGTCAGCATGCCCCACGATAAAAGCCGCAGGTTTTTTGATGAATCCGTATGTTCCCAGGCCCCTGAGGGCTTCGCTGTCTCCGGGTTCCGCTGCAATTAGCACGAAACCGGGCCTGGTCCCGAAGGGGCCAGTGGGCGCGGTGTTCAGCAGCAGTTCAAGTTCCCGCCTGTCCTCAGTTGAGAGCGGTTCACCGGTGTATGACCTGCATGAGTATCTTTTTTTAATTGCCTCAGTGAATTTTTTATCTGTCATATTTTCTCCTTTTATGCGGCATTGCCCCGGGCACAACCGGTGCCTGTAAAGGTAAACCGGCCGGGCGATACTGTATTTAAGTTTAATAATTATAAAATTTTACAATTATCGAATTATAAATTAAAAAAAATCATTCCTTCGGGGAAATCGCCTCTATTATCTCCCTGATTGCCTTGTCGTTGATCTTCGCGGCGAGGAACTTCCCCTTTCTCTCTGTCACGACCAGGCCTGCGTTTGAAAGCTCCTTCATGTGGTGAGATACCGTGGGCGCACCTATGTTCAGGGTATCCATGATGTCTGTTATCATGCACTCGGCGCATTCAGTTTCAAAACAGGTTTCATGAACTTTCAGTATCTCAAGGAATAGCTCAAGCCTGTTTTCGTTGGAGAGCGCCTTGAATATCCTGGCCATCCGCTTCACGTCCACCTGCTTCAGTTGTTTTTTCTTCATGATCTCTCTTTGATAATTCGATATTTATCAAAATATAAAAAGACTTGATTTAAGTCAAGGAAATTTCCGGTAAATGTTGTATCTTGTTATTATCAGGGATATGCTGTGACAGCTGCTCAAGGGGGGATGTGTACAGTATGAGTCAGCCCCATCTGTGGTTCGGGGCCCGGTCAGGAAAATGACATTATCAGTTTAATCCCAAGGAGGTAAGCATATGGAAAAAGATATCAGGGGAACAGTTATCAATCCCTGCGGATTTATTGAATACCAGGAGGGGGCAGTGGTGAGCAGGGAGATAATACGCAAGGATACAGGCACTGTGACCATCTTTGCATTTGATAAGGGAGAGGGCCTTAGCGAACACACTGCACCCTTTGACGCGCTGGTGCAGGTTATTGATGGAGTTGGCGAGATTTTTATTTCCGGTAAAAAGAATGT
>CAYTSF010000199.1:1685-4496 GCA_964440335.1 uncultured Leptospirales bacterium | reverse complement strand
AAGTCTGTCACAAAGAAGCCCGCGTATGTTCCGGCGCCGTAGCTCCAGAGGTCGCCCATTGCTCCGAAGGGGAACATCATGGCAGGCCTCAGCCTGCAGTGAAAGTTTACATCCCTCCATACAAGTTCATCCGACTCCGCGTTAAGATCATCCAGGGCGTAAATCCGCACCTCGCGCATCTCGATAATTGCTGCGCCTTTCAGCTCATATTCTGTCTTCTTAACTGTACCGCTATCCTTGATCTCTTCACCCTTTTTCCTGGTGAGCACCCTGTAGCCCTGGATCTTTCCGTCGCTGTCAGTGGATTCGTCCCATTTGAGTATAATGCTCTTCCCCCCTTTTTTATCCGAGTCCGACATGGTAAGGTTGTCAGGCTGCGTGGGCGGATCGTTCAGCGTATATAACTCCAGCTTGTCGCTTGGCAGGGACTCGATCCCCTCTTTATCTATTGCTGTAACGTATATGGCGTACTTTGTGTTGCTTTTGAGCCCGGTTATTGTAAGCGTTGTGTCCTGTGTCTGGTTTACAAAGCTGAATTCCTTTTCGCCCGGTTTCAGAATATACACTTTATACCGCATAGGGGTAATAAAGGGCGGGCTCCATTTAATCGAAATGTAGTATTTGCCAGGGGTTCCCGCAAGGTCAGTGGGATTTCCCCTTGCGATAAACATTACCTTGCTCCTGGGTATGATCTCCTCTATGGGCTTGTACAGGTCCTGCCTGAATTTGTAGGAATCGCGGTCCTCGTCCACGATGTATCCCTCTTTAACATTTCCCGTGGTCATGCGGATGTAGACCTTGCCCAGGTATATGTTGGTGTAGAGGATCCTCATTATGTTTGAGCGCCTCACTGTTATTGATTCGCCCTTTGAGTTGCGTATAACAATTGAATCCTTTGTATCTGTTGTTATTCGTCCCTCAATAATTGATCCGTCTGTTTTAAATACGAATTCCGCGCCGGCTGTTGTTGTAATAATCACTGTAAAAACCAGCGCTGGTATTATTCGTCGCATATTTTGTTTCATTATCAGTTCTTCCGGTTTTTTCCTGTTTATACGATTTATGTAGAACCCTGTCAAATATATTAAAGAGCCCATGAGGGCTTATTTATCTATAAAAATAAATATATTTATTTAAGTGTCTATAAAATATATTTAAATTACTATATGTTTTACTATTTTTTATTTGACTAATTCCTGCAGCAGGCGAAATTTTTCCATGAAAAACAAAGATAAACCATGATAAATAAAAAAATTTCATAATATGAATATGGTAATTACTTAATTTCCGGAGGAGCCATGAATACTGTATCACAAAGAAGGGACAGGACAAAAAAACACGGCCATTTTATGGATGATTATAAAAGCAAGATTATTACAGCAGGCCAGGCTGCGGCAATGATTGATTCAGGTGACTGCCTTTTCATGGGGGGCGGGGTGAACATACCAAAAGGGTTTTCATCTGCACTTGGCGCAAGAAGCGGGGAGCTTTCCGGTGTTACCATACTGCAGGGCTTTGCCATGGGGCTCTATGATCACATGAAGCCCGAAGTGAAAGAGAGTTTCAACATTGAAACAATGTTCGTGGGGCCGCTGGAAAGAATATGCATGAGCTGGGGCGTGGGTTCATACCTGCCGCACAGTTTTTCCGACCTGGGAAACGTTGCGCTCAAGGCCGCGCCGAACAAGGTGGCATTTTCGGCCACACCTCCGGATAAGGACGGCTACGTGAACAAGTCATGTTTCGGATCTTTCCTGCCTCAGAAGGAATGCCTTGAACGGGCGGACGTGGTCATATGCGAAATCAATGAACACCTTCCCTGGTGCTGCGGCGATGATTTTAAAATCCATGTTTCAGAGATCGATTATTTCGTGGAACAGAGTTCCCCCATTTTCGAGCTTCCCGAGATACCCATTACAGATGTTGAGAACAGGATGGCCCGGTACATAGTTGACATGATCCCTGACGGCGCCACCATACAGCTCGGTTTCGGCGGGCTGGGCAACGCCATAGGCCACATGCTCTACGGCAAGAGGGACCTGGGCATGCACTCCGAGGTTGTGACGCCCTCTGTGACAGAGCTTGTGAAGGCAGGTGTGCTTACCTGTTCAAGGAAGAATTTCATGCCGGGCAAGGTTGTTACCGCATTCGCTGTGGGCACAAAGCAGTTCTACGAGGACCTGACTCATAATCCCATGTTTGAATTCAAAGAGGTGCACTGGGTCAACCAGCCCGCGAACATTGCCATGAACGACGGCATGATATCAATTAACACAACTCTCATGATGGACCTTACCGGCCAGGCAGCTTCGGAATCCATAGGTACCATGCAGTACAGCGGAACCGGCGGACAGTTCAACTTCAACCAGGGTGCCAAAATGGCAAAAAACGGCAAACGCATACTGGCCGTTGCCTCGACCTATACGGACAAGGATGGGACACTCCGGTCCAAGATACTGCCCATGCTTCCCGCGGGTTCAGTGGTTACAACAACCAGGAACGAGGTGGAGTACGTATGCACTGAGTACGGTGTTATTGATCTCCAGTATGAAAGTATAGCAAAGCGTGTGAAGAAGATGATATCTATCGCGCATCCGCAGTTCAGGGATGAACTGACCTTTGCCGCTAAAAAAGCCGCGTGGATATGAGTTGTGCGTCGTGCCCTCATCCTGTCGCTGTCGCGACATCCTTCTCCCATTGGGACATGATAGCGGTGCATATAATTAAAGCAGGGAGAAGGAATATCCGTAACTAAACCCCCTCTCCCGTGAGTGAGTTTCTGCACATGACATGTGAGAACATGGGAGAGGG
>CAYTSF010000199.1:0-1585 GCA_964440335.1 uncultured Leptospirales bacterium | reverse complement strand
GGGCAGACTATTCCTCTCCCCCTTCATCTTCAGGCTCAATCTTGATCTTGAAGTTGAAGTTCTTCATGCGCTTGTCCTTTTTCACGCCGTTCATTACCAGTTTAAAGAGGGGGTCAACATTCAGTATGGGCTGTGACTTGTCTGTGGGGCAGTTGTACATGAGCCACCTGATGACTATGAATTCCACGCTGCCGAGTATAACTGACCTCACGAAATAGGGGTCAGTATCATCCCTGAATTCACCGGACTGTATCCCCTCCTTTATTACTTTAACCATAATGTCGTAGTAATCAATAAGTGCCTTGTATGTGTCGGTCTCCATGAATTTTTTATTTGTCTTAAGTGTCATGAGAGAAATCGACGCGAAGTAGGGATTGTCCTGGTAGAACTTGCACAGGTGGTAGATCATTCCCCTTAGTTTGTGTGTTGTACCGCTTATATAATTCAGGTGCGAGTCGAGCATCTGTTTGCTTAATTCGATTCCCTCGCGCGGGATGCAGAAAAGAAGTTCCTCTTTTGAGGAGAAATATTCGTAAATGGTTGTGTCTGAAACGCCTGTCTCTTTGGCCACATCCGAAATGGTAGAGTTTTGAAAACCTTTATCAGAGAAGACTTTTTCGGCTGCTTTAAGGATCTGATCCCTCCGGGCCTCTTTTAATGATTTTACTGTCATTTCTGTCTCCTGTTCAGGAATTTTACCCTGTATTGTAAAAATATATAAAATATGAAGTGAGTCTTAATTTCATCACAGAAAACATACCGGTTTGAGTCAAGAATTATTTTACATATTATGTGGTTGTGTTAAGGGAGTATAGGAAAGAGATATGCGGAATCAGCATGACTCTAAAGTCATAAATTCTGAGGCCTTCGGCCGGTGGTTATACCAGATATTATCCGGGCCCCGGCAGATTGATTTCATGGCCGGAGTGAAGTAATGGTGTCCGGAATACATATACAGGCCGGCTTGACATGGAGCAGCGGCACAAACGTGGAGTTGTCTTTGTGCGCTGAATAACTCCCGATGTGCGACACGTGTGCGCGGTTAAAAGCGATATTGGAGCAGTGTGGCGATCATTTCGTGTTATTTGAGTTATAACATTTGACAGATAAATGTGCATGTTGTGGCCTTGCCTCACGGCATTTCGCTTAATACAGGCGGTATGCCCGGGTATATTTTTCAGAATGGTCAGCATATGAAACTGTCGGGATCTAAAAAAGCGTTATTTATACTGTTAGTTTTTATATTTATATTTGCATTTACTGCACGGAGTCTTGAGGCTGAGTTTGTTTTTATGAAGGACGGCTCACTTGTTGAAGGTGAAATTATTTCGGAAAACACCTCAAGTATTAATGTAAAGGGGGCTGACGGTAAAACAACACGGATTAAACGCGATGATATCATGCGCATCCTTTACACAAAGCTGAAGATGGGGAAGATTTACATACAGAAGCGTGACGGCGAAGGACTGGTCGCATACATGGTTGACGAAGACCAGGAGACCTATACTTTCCGCAAGGACCTGTACAAGCCGCAGGAATTCGTGCTTAACAGGAACGATGTGCTTTTTATCGCGGAGAAAAATCC
>CAYTSF010000198.1:0-4643 GCA_964440335.1 uncultured Leptospirales bacterium | reverse complement strand
CTGGTTTTCATTACTGAACTCCTGTGCATTATTATTCTCAGACATGCTGTGAATCATTTTAATATATTCAACATTTCTTATATTATAGAGCGGGTGCCCCTGTTTGTCAAACCTATTATACAACAAGGACCTGTGCGTAAAATTAACCGTCCCTTCACTGCCACAGGCCGTTAAAAAATTAAACCATGTACAAATATCCCATCAATTTTATGAAGATCAAACCGTGCTCCAATAATCGACCTACTCTAGTCGTTATCTAGTCGTTATCTAGTTGATATCTTCAAATAAATATAATTAACGCGCCGGGCACTACTAAACAGCACGAAAACACAGGTTTTTACGACTCATATGACATGCAGTTAACCAAAAAAAAATTACAAAAAAAGTGCAAAAAAATCTAATTATTATAGCACCTGTTACGATAATAACAATAAATAAGAGCTGATCATATTGATATAAATTATAATAAATAATTTAATATTTTTAAAAGAATATAAAAATGCCAAACACTAGAGCATCATTAAATTTAATATAAAAGGAGGCCATAAATGGCTCGTATCAAATTACCATCTTATCTCAAAGAAGGCCACGGCAGGATGGAAGACGCCGTGCTTGTAACCAAGCAGGGTGTATCTTATATGATGCCCTACAAAAAGTACGACAGGGGCAATACTGCCAGCCAGGCGGAGATTAAGAATACTTTTAAAACAGTCGCCGCAGACTGGAAATACCTCGAAGGGATTATCAGCGATGCCTGGAGTTTACCTACACGCGGTACCATTGTCACAGGTTACAATAACTTCATGGCAGCCAATTTTCAGCACCGCCGCGCGGGCGAACCCCTTCTGCTCTGCATTGGCATGGGAGAGGAACTCCTGGTGAACTTTACTGCGGCACCGGGCACAACAGCGGGCACAATTACATGCACGTTTCTTCCGCCCGAAGCCGGCTGCCACGTGACATTCTTTACGCGCTTGGTCACGGCGCCCGGTGTAAAATCACCTGTAGACCGTCACGATGCCGGAGCAGACCCCGTATCACCATTTACTATAACAGGCCTGGAGCCCGGCATGCAGTACCATGTTTATGCCATAGTAACCGACGCGCAGTACGACACGGCAAAGACAATATCACAGTCTGCTGCTGCAACATCAAACGCAGGCTGATTATTTTTACAGCAGGGTGCTGCAGGCCGGGGGGCTGCACCACCCTGCATCTTTTCTCTGAATCCCATAAATGACCCGTTGACATTTCCGCATGGCCACCATATCCGGCTTCCTCTACTGGAGGTTCGGACTCATCAGGTACGCTGACCTTCCTGCTGAACCTGTTACAGTGGCCCCGGCGGTGGAGGCACATAAATATCCTTTTACACTAAAATAAATATCTTCACGAATTATTTTTGAAAAACACCCGCTTTTAGCGTACTTTATTTTATCTGTATACTAAAAAATTTATGACTCCTGAAACTCAAACATGGTAATGCGCGTAATTACCGGTTAAGGAAGCCGTAGAGTGAGGATGTTAAAATGAAAGTAAAACTCAGTATTTCCAAAAAGCTGTATGTACTGGTCGCTTCGATTATTATAGTGTTCGGCATAATATGCCTCTTTGCAGGATTCAGGCTTATAAACACAATACATGAAACCCGGAACGACACTGCCAGGGCTGCGGTTGAGGTAGCCTACTGTATCATCAACAAATGCTATAATGATTTCATCCAGGGTAAACTCCCCGAGGAAGATGCTAAGAAAAATGCAATGGAGAGCATTAAATCGTTAAGATATGAAGGGTCCGAATATTTCTGGATCAATGATTCAACCCTGCCCTACCCCACAATGATAATGCACCCCATCAAACCCGAACTTGACGGAAAAATAATGAACAACCCCTCTTACAATAACCTTGCAATGGGAAAGAAGAAAAACCTCTTCTAGGCGATTGTTGAAGTCTGCCGCAAAGACAATGAGGGTTATGTTGATTATTACTGGCCCAAGCCAGGCAAGAGCGAACCTGTGCCGAAAATATCCTATGTCAAATTCTTCAAGGAATGGAACTGGATAATCGGTTCAGGGGTTTATACTGATAACATCACAGACCAGATCAATGCCGTCATCTTCCCTATCATCCTGATTATTATAATCATGACTGCCGGCATAATTACAGCCTCCATCTACCTGCTCCGGTCAATAACGAGGGTTGTGGATTCCGTATATACCACATCCAGGAATGTCACCACCGGCGTACAGCAGATCTCTTTTTCTGTTGAATCGCTCTCACAGGGGGCAACTGAACAGGCTTCAAACCTGGAGGAGATATCTTCATCCATTGAGGAGATCACGGCAATGATCAGGCAGAACTCCGATAATGCATCCCAGACAGAAAAGATAGCAGAAAAAAGCTCGGCCAATGCAGGCATATGCAGTGAAGCAGTATTAAAAACTGTCAGGGCAATGGGGGAGATAACAGCCAAGGTTTCAGTCATAAATGAAATAGCGCGGCAGACAAACCTGCTGTCACTGAATGCGGCCATTGAAGCGGCAAGGGCCGGTGACCATGGCCGGGGATTCGCTGTTGTTGCAAGCGAAGTACAGAAACTCGCCGAGAAAAGCCAGCTGTCTGCAATTGAAATAAGCGAACTGTCAAAGGAACATGTAGAAGAAGCTGTTAACGCCGGGGAGATGCTCAAAGCCCTTGTACCTGATATTAAAAAGACAGCAGAACTTGTTGCAGAGATAAACGCGGCAAGCATGGAACAGTCGAACGGGATGAACCAGATAAATAATGCGATAATGCAGCTCAACGCGGTTGTTCAGCAGAACGCCTCGGGCGCAGAGGAGATGGCAGCGACCTGCGAGGAACTCGCGTCTCAAAGTGTCGAGATGCAGTCAGAAATGGACCTGTTAAAGTACGGTACTGCCGGTCATTCAGCAGAGAGCAGCCAGGCCGGGCAAGGACAATATGTACTGGAAAGGGCAGAGACAGCAGAAGACTGAGACTGAGGCTACAGCGCCAAACAGGGGACATGCTTCGACGTTGCTCAGCATGACTGATACTTAGTCACCCTGACACAACAAAGTCACCCTGAGCCTGTCGAAGGGGGATATGCTGACCTGAACAGTTAAGCGGCCAGGGAACTGTACTATGAAACCGGAACAATGGCCCCATGCCCGCATGCCTTCACGCATTTCCCGCAACCGATACAGCGGCTTCCATGTTTCATGATTGCATGCTTATGTATGATGATGTTTATCTTACCGAAGACCTTTTCAGGGCACGCCCCCACGCACTTCCAGCATGCCCTGCACTTTACCTTGTCGAACATGATAAAATCAGTTTCCTGTATCTCACGCATTTTCCTTCTCATTGAATGTCCCCCCTTTCACGAAATTTAAGCAGGCCGGTGTCAAACATCCTGCGTGACACATTTACAATCCACCGCAACCGTGTAGCAAAATGCACAACGGCGAGTATTATAAGCAGGAGCGTAAGCTTGTCGTGTACCTCCAGCAGCAGGAACCTTGCGCTATCTCCATTCTTAAACATGGCCCACGCCACCAGGGCAGTGAGTGACGCGGGGATGTAGACCAGCAGCAGGTAAAAGGAGAGGAGCACCTTTGTCCGTGAATTACTTTTAAAGATCCTCTTTACTGTGGCAGTGATAACTTTACGGTGCAGCAGGCAATGTGCCGTGATCCCTGTCAGGGATATGACAGCGGAAATCTTATGCAGCAGCAGCCAGCCGCTCCTGTCAAGGCCCCACACGCGATACCAGTCAGGCTGCCCGTGCATATGGTACTCTCCCTGCAGCAGAAGCCCGGTGTATATCAACATGATAAATGGGATGATATTGGCCAGGTCCAGGTAAAAATTGGTTTTTACGGAATTTGAAACATCAGAGTTTTGCCCCATGATCTTCTCCTCAGGTAGTTTTCATGTGAAATCCTTGATTTCATGGGGTAAGTATAACACGCGGGGTATGGTGCTGTAATTTACATTTGTTAATTTGTTTTATTATTCTGCTTTTTTATCCTGCTCCTGATCCGCGATAATGACACAGGGGTGATGCCCAGGTACGAGGCTATGTACTTCTGCGGCAGCCTTGAGACCAGTTCAGGGCTCTCCTTCACAAGCCTTATGTACCTCTTCTCAGGGCTGTCCAGGATAAAGGATGTATGCTGCTGCATGTAGTATATGAGGCGTGAAACCAGGAACCGGTTGAAGTTCTCCCTGGCAGCGTCCGACTCTCCGGCCATCCTCACAAGCATGCTTATCTTAACGAAGCCGATTGTGGAATTCTCGATCGCATCTATGTTGAGCCTGCTTGGAGTGCCTGTCATGGCGCTTTCAAAGGATGAGACCCTCTGCCCTTCAACAAAGAACTGGAACGTTATATCATCGCCGTTCTCCTTTACAAAATAGGACCTGAGGCACCCTTTAAGTACAACGAAGAGGTTCGTGGCAACATCCCCTTCCGCAAGGAGCGTTGTGCCAGCAGGAACATCCTTTACCGTGACTATGGAAAGTATCTTTTCAAGTCCAGGGCTGCCTTCGGGGAGCGCGAATATTCCGGCTATCTTATCTTTGTGTTCTTTCTTCATCCTTCGCCTGCGTGTTCTTTATCTTTAATGTTACTCACCCGG
>CAYTSF010000197.1:0-4743 GCA_964440335.1 uncultured Leptospirales bacterium | reverse complement strand
GTGCGCTTTAAGGGGAAGAACATTTTCGAAATCCTGGACATGACAGTTGATGAGGCGCTTCCTTTTTTTGAAAGCATACCCGCAGTATACGGCAAGCTTGAGACCCTGGCACGGGTCGGGCTTGGCTACATAAAACTGGGGCAGCCGGCAACAACCCTTTCTGGTGGCGAGGCGCAGAGGATAAAGCTCGCGACTGAACTTTCGAAGCGCGGAACTGGCAAAACAGTCTACATACTTGACGAGCCCACAACAGGCCTGCACTTTGACGATATAAAGAAACTTATCGATGTCCTGAACTCCCTGGTGGAGAAGGGGAACACCGTTATTGTAATTGAGCATAACCTTGACGTGATAAAAACAGCTGACCATATAATTGACCTGGGCCCCGAGGGCGGCGATTCCGGGGGCACGCTCATGGCCAAAGGCACACCTGAAGATATCTGCAGAGTAAAAAGTTCATACACGGGGCAGTTCCTTGCAAGGATGTTAAAGTAAAAGGAGCCGCTGATGAATGAAACGCGTAATATGAATCCATGGCCGGTGTTTGCAGTGACGGCCACGGGAACATTCATGGCCACGCTTGATGCGGGCATCGTCAACGTTGCGCTACCGGTCATAACATCGAAACTCGGCACAGACATATCCATGGCGCAGTGGGTAGTCACTGCATACCTGCTGATTATCACGAGCCTGCTTCCGGTTTTCGGAAGGGCAGGCGACATGTACGGGCAGCGCAGGATCTATACTACGGGTGTTGCAATATTCACTCTGAGTTCGGTACTCTGCGGGTTATCTCCGACAATATGGATGCTCACAGGATCGCGCATTATACAGGCAATCGGCGCTTCCATGATGATGTCAAACGGGCCTGCAATCATTGTCCTTACGTTCAGGCCGCAGGAACGTGGAAGGGCGCTGGGCTCCATGGGCACAGTGGTTGCAATGGGATCGGTGGTTGGGCCCGCACTTGGCGGTATTCTTGTGGGCTCTTTCGGATGGGGATCGATCTTCTTCGTCAACATTCCCATAGGTATCATATGCTTTATTGCAGGGAGGATGCTGCTTCCAAAAGGGATCCACAAGGATGAGACCTTTGACTTCACCGGGTCATTCCTCTTTGCCGCGGGAATATGCTCGATCCTCCTCACTTTGAGCCACGGTGGTTCATGGGGATGGATCTCGTGGCAGGTGGTCACCGGTGCTGCGGCAGGGTTTGTGGCGATAACTGCATTTGTCATTCTTGAAAAACGCCTGAAGCATCCCATGCTGGACCTTTCCATGTTCAGGATCTGGCCCTTCACCGCAGGCAACCTGAGCGGTTTTTTCTCCTTTGTTGCCATGTTCAGCAACATGATACTATTGCCATTTTATCTATCAACAATACACCATATTTCACCATCAAAGATCGGCCTGCTCATTACCCCATTCCCGGTTGTCATGGGACTGGTTGCGCCGGTAAGCGGCTACCTCTCTGAACGTGTAAGCCACGTGAAGCTGACAACAGCGGGGCTCGCAATAACAACAACAGCGCTTTTATTCATAAGCCGGTTCAGCGCTACTACAGGCATGGCAGAGGTTGCCATTATGCAGGCAATGATGGGCCTGGGTAACGGCCTGTTCCAGTCCCCGAACAACAACAGCGTCATAAGCTCGGTGCCGCGCGAAAAGACAGGCATTGCAGGCGGAATAGGGGCGCTCATGCGCAACATGGGCATGGTAACAGGAACTGCGCTTGCGGTTTCAATATTCCAGGCAGGCAAAAGTTCATCCAGCGGGACACAGATCGATGCATTTTTACACGGCTACAACATGGCTGTGCTCACGGGAGCGGTTATTGCCGCATGCGGCGTGCTCATTTCTCTTAACCGTAAAGGCTACTCTGACGCATCTCAAGTTTTTAGTCAGAGTTCCTGAACCTGTAAAACGTCAACCGTGGGATCTGTTTGACCATGCTGACCGGAAGCGGGTCCATTTTTATGACAGCTTGATTGAGGTGTTGCAGGAGTTTCTCTTTTCCATGTTATCACTATGAATAGACTTGTTTCCTTTCTTGTTTTTTTACCGGGTCTAAGGGGCGGAGCCCCTTAAAAAAGCTCCCTTCAGGCTTTCTGAAGGTATCAAACGCCAGTTTGGAAACAAGTCTAATATTGATGTTGTTTGAAATCATGAAGTAATTGACTCGCAGTGTCGGGGATTGAGGCAATAACTGCTAACTTCAGGGCGAAATAAGTATTAGTTTATATTTTACTTGCCATGAAACAATGGAATTGCTAATATCTGAACAAGCATGTTTTTTATTTATAATCTGATTTAGGGGCAAGTGGCGGGGCCACTAACAAAAAGCCTTTAAAAAGCTTTCAAAAATTAAAAGGCGGCTAAAAAGCAAGCCTGCTAAAGTGATATTGATTTTAATTTTGTTTCCATATTCAGATTGATAAAGGAAACCGGGGAGATTAACCATGAGACAAGTGATAATATATCCGGGGGAGGATGGTCTGTATGTAGCTGAATGTCCAAGTCTTCCGGGATGTATAAGTCAGGGCAAAACAAAGGAAGAGGCCATCTTGAATATTAAAGAAGCTATAGAGGGTTATGAAATAGTTTTACATGAAGATCATATACCGGTACCTGCTGAAACATTTGATTCAATGCTGGTTGTTGTATGAGCGGTTTACCCCGGATTTCCGGCAGGAATGTGTAGGAATACTTGAAAAAGTCGGCTTCTATATGAAGCGGCAGCATGGAAGTCATATAATATTAAGAAAGGATGTGCCTTATGCTCAACTCGTTGTTCCAGATCACAAGGAACTTGACAGGGGAACGTTGAGGGCAATCATTCGTCAGGCCGGATTATCGGTTGATGAGTTTAATGATTTAATCTGACAGTCTTCACCACACATATCCTACTAATATTTTAACATGTACCCACTGAGATCTCATACATTTATGTCAGCGAATGAAGCGAGGCCTTTGCGGTCATAAAAGTTATCTTTTTTACGTTATGCTATCCCTATCCTTATTCTGAGCCGTGCCACACACAAGGCCATTCTACACTGATCTGTTCCGGTTAAGAATTTCCTCAAAATAATACTAAACATTTGTTGACTATGGCCGGCAGGGATATTATCTTGTCCTCAAGAGGGGGTGCAACATGAAACCTGAAGTTTACAGGCTCTGCGTGCGTACCGGCCTGCGGCTGCCTCTCTTCATGGCAAGGGTCCCGGCAGGGTTCCCGTCCCCGGCAGAGGACTATATCGAGAAGTCCCTGGACCTGAACGAGTACCTGGTGCAGCATCCCGCGGCAACATTCTTTGTGCGGGTCACTGGGGATTCCATGACAGGTGCGGGAATAAGTTCAGGGGACATTCTTATTGTGGACCGGGCAGTGGCACCGGCAAGCGGCAGCATAGTCGTGGCAATCCTGAACGGCGAGTTCACGGTGAAGAGGCTGTGGCAGAGGGGCGCGGCAGTGAGGCTCTTCCCCGAGAACCCGGCCTATGAGCCCATTACGATTACTGCTTCAATGGACTTCGAGGTCTGGGGGGTCGTTGCCCATGTCATACATACGGTGAGGCGGTCATGAAAACAGTTTACGGGCTTGTGGATTGCAACAACTTCTATGCATCGTGCGAGCGCGTATTCAACCCGTCACTGCGCGGCAGGCCCGTGATAATACTGTCAAACAACGACGGCTGCATTGTGGCCCGGTCAGAGGAGGCAAAGGCCATAGGAATCCCCTTTGCCTCGCCATACTTCAAGGTGAGGTCACTGGCCGAGAGCCACAACGCGGCGGTATTTTCATCGAACTATACGCTCTACGCTGACCTTTCGTGCAGGGTCATGAACGTGCTCCGCACATTCACCCCCGATGTTGAGGTCTACTCAATAGACGAGGCGTTTCTTCTGCTCAAAAAAAACGGCCATGACCTCACCGGGTTCGGCATGGCCATTAAGGAGAAAGTATATGCCTGGACCGGCATACCGGTTTCTGTAGGCATCGGCCACACCAGGACCCTGGCAAAGGCCGCGGCGCACATCGCCAAGCGCCATAGCGATCTGCGTGGAGTGCTCGATATGACCTCGCGGCCTGACGCTGCAGAGCTGCTTGGGAGGCTCGAGGTGCGGGACATCTGGGGCGTGGGCCCTGCATACGCTGCAAAGCTCAGGGGGATCGGCATATACAGTGCGGCGGACTTTGTTAAGGCAGACGAGGCATGGGTCAGGAGGAACATGACCATAATGGGGCTGCGCACGCTCATGGAACTTAAAGGGCGATCGTGCCATGAACCGGATGCCATACCTGCCGAGAAGAAGGCCATAGTATCTTCAAGGTCATTCGGCAAAAGGGTCAGGGCACTGTCGGAACTGGAACAGGCCGTGTCAACATACTCGGAGCGCGCCGCAGAAAAACTGCGGCGGCAGAAGGGCCTGGCATCAATGGTCACTGTTTTTATAATGACCGGCAGGTTCCGGGAGGCTCCACAGTACGCCGATTCCCTGAGCTGCGAGCTGCCCGAACCATCGTCATATACCCCGGCCATAACAGGCTGCGCCCTTGCGCTCCTTCGCAGGCTCTACAAAGAGGGCTATGACTACAACAAGGCAGGCATCATGCTTTCGGGCATAGTTCGCAGGGGCGACATGCAGATGAGCCTTTTTTTGCCTGAAGGTTTCAGGGGGAGCAGCAGGGTCATGGATACAGTTGACCATGTGAACAGGAAGTACGGCACGGGCACTCTCTTT
>CAYTSF010000196.1:0-4776 GCA_964440335.1 uncultured Leptospirales bacterium | reverse complement strand
CCTTGAGAGCCGGATAAAAAAATGCCTTACAAATGATTACGGTGAAATACTCCGCGTGGTGGTAGTTGAATCCGACTGGTCAATAGTAAGGAATGAACTAACGGGCGTTCCGGTTAAAAGAACAATTCGGGTTGCTGCAGCCATACACCTTAATTCAGGGGAATACAAGGTTTATTTCTATTATGTGAGCCAGCAGTATGATGGCAGTAAATATACCGACGCGGTATTTTATGAAAGTGTTGCAACTGATGAGTATGATATAGACAAGAACGATATCTATAAATAAATATTCTATTGATAAACTTTTTCCGGGCCCGCAGGGAAACCTGCGGGTATTATTTCAGATTACCGGAATTATCTACAAAAAAAGGGGATCGAGTTGATCCCCTTTTTTATATGCTGTATACAGAAACGCGCAGGCTGCTACTTAACCTGTGTAAGTGTGATCGCTGCTGTGTTTACTATCTCTTCCCATGTGCATCCGCGCGACAGGTCTGTGATAGGCTGTGCGAATCCCTGGAGCATGGGGCCGTATGCTGCTGCGCCGCCGAATCTCTGTACCAGTTTGTATCCGATGTTGCCAGACTGGAGGTCAGGGAATATGAGTACATTGGCGTGGCCCGGAACTTTTGAATCGGGAGCTTTCTGCTTGCCTACGCTTTCAACGAGGGCGGCGTCCGCCTGGAGCTCTCCGTCTATGATGAGGCCGGGGTTTTTCGCTTTTGCTATTTCAAGTGCCTTAACAACCTTGTCAACGTTCTCATGTTTTGCTGATCCCTTTGTTGAGAAGGAGAGCATTGCAACGATCGGTTCAGTGTTGAGGAAGGTCCTGCATGATTCTGCTGACATGAGCGCTATCTCTGCAAGCTCTTCAGCTGTGGGGTTCGGGATAGTTGCGCAGTCACCGAATATCATGAGTCCGTCTTTTCCCCATTTTTTATCAGGAATGTCCATGACGAAACATGAAGATGCTGATTTTACTCCGGGTGCTGTTCCTATGATGTTGAAGCCTGCAACGAGGACTTTTCCTGTTGCGTTCTCTGCGCCTGCAACCATGGCATCAGCAACGTTTCTTTTTACCATCATTGCTCCCCACCTGAGGTTGTCGAGCATTGATTTTGCTGCTTCCTCTTCAGAAACACCTTTGTGTTTTCTCATTTCATAGAAAGCATTTGCGAATTCAGCTTTTTTGTCGGATGTTGCCGGATCGATAAGTGAAAGTCCGTCGAGTTTAACTCCCTGCTCGGCAGCAACTTTTGCTATGGCGTCTTTGTTGCCTACGAGAAATACTTCTGAAGCGATTTTTTCATCGAGAATTGCTTTTGCTGCCTTTACTGTTCTTGGTTCTGTACCTTCTGCGAGAACAAGCTTTTTACCGGCGGCTTTGGCTTTCGCCTTCATGGCATCTACGAAAATACTCATAATTATTACTCCTGGAATGGTATAATTTTTTTGTGGAATTGCCGTTTTCCTTTATACAGAGGAGGTCTTAAATAAGGGGCAGAACCCCTGATAGCCTCCTGCAGTTTTAGCCTGCAATTGCAATACCGGCATACGACAATTCCGGTTTTTATTTATTCGGAATAGACTCAATCAGGTATGACAATGGACATATGTAATCTTTATGTCAAGAATTTAATATGCCGGGGATTGAAAGGAATTATTGATTTTCATGGCCCCTGCGGGGTAATCTGCGCAGCCGTTTCCGTGTTTTATGGCCGGATTACCGGTTCAGGCTATGGGAACTTGAAATCCCCAGGGAGGAGTATATCTCCCTTGTGGCCCTGGACTGGTTGAGGGTGTAGAAGTGGACCCCTTTAACACCCTTGTCTATGAGGTCAAGTACCTGCTGCGTTGACCAGTGGATCCCAACCTTCTCAACGTAGCTGTCACCATCGGCCCTTGAGAGCGCGCGCTGAAGTTTCGCAGGGAACCTTGTGCCAAGGGCAAGTTCAGCCATGCGGTGCATGCCCTTGATAGATGTTACGGGCATGATCCCCGCTATTACAGGTACCCTGATGCCCGCAATTTCGCATCTTTCGCAGAAGTCATAGAATTCATTGTTGTCAAAAAACATCTGTGTGCAGATATAATCCGCGCCAGCATCAACCTTGCGTTTCAGGTTGTCCATTTCAATTATGCGGTTAGGTGTTTCCGGATGGCCCTCGGGGTAGCCAGCTACCCCTATGCCCATTGCGGGGAAGCCCTGTTTTATGAATGCAACAAGTTCACCGGCATGGGAGAATCCACCTTCGGTGGTGATAAACCTGTCTGAACCTGCAGGCGGGTCCCCCCGCAGCGCCATTATGTTCTCTATGCCGCATGTTTTATATTTTTCCAGTATGGAGCGGATTTCATCCCTGGTTGATCCAACGCACGTGAGGTGGGAAACAACAGTGATACCGGTTTCTGTCTGTATCCTCATGACAAGCTCATGGGTAAGGTCCCTTGTTGATCCCCCGGCGCCATAGGTTACGCTCACGTATGCAGGCTTGAGCGCTGCCAGTTCACGTATATTCTCAAAGAGCATGGCTGAACCATTTAAGGTCTTGGGGGGGAAGAATTCAAAGCTGAATGAAATGCGGTTGCTGTCTAATATATCTTTTATGTGCACGGTCTTATCCTGTTAATGTTATTATAGCAATTGGCGAAATTCCGGAATCTCATACAACCGGTACTATGAGATTCGCCCCTTCGCAGGAATGACGAAAGGTGAATTAAACCAATCGTGTCATGCTATGATTCATCTATTGCAACACTAAGTTTACTGTCAATATAATTGTAACGGATTTCAGTAATAATACCTGAACATATATTTTAATGTAAAAGGAAATTTTATTCTCCAGCCGCCTTCGGCGGCTGGAGTAATACAGTTTTATTTTGTCTAAAAAAAGTTTAAGAATAAATACTGAACGGATAGTCAGGTGAAGGGTAATAAAAGGGGAGTGAGGTGCCGGTATTCACTGTGCCGGTCGTGCAGAAGCATTCCCGGATCATATACGGCACATATACGGAGGGGAACCGGTGCGACAGGTGAAGGTTTACTGCCGGCAGCCTGTACTTCATCATCACATACTCTGATCTTTCCTTTCATGCAGTCTGAAACGTAAAGGTTGAAGCCGCTCATGACCAGTTTCATGTGCAGGGCCCTGAGATTATAGAGGTTCCTTGTTTCCTGCGTGAGGATTTTCCATGAAGCTGATGCCTCAGCGAAAATTGACCTGTTGGCCTGCTGGGATGCAGCCCTGGGATTGCGCGGGACAATATGTGCCCTGGCGCAGAATTTTCCTCTGCGGATGTAATACACAAAGTTGCCTGCTTTTCCCCTTATTTCAATAATCATGGGATCGGGCGTAATAGTTGCCATAAACAGTGCCTCCATATATACAACGACCGGGGAAAGATTTTTGTTAAAACTTTTTCTGATTATTATAAGGCTATGTACACTCCGGAATCTGGTTATACCTTTCTTAAAATTGATATACACATATTGATAATCTCCGCGCGCCGGTGGCGCGCGGCGGCAATAGCAACTGTGGAAAACCAGTTGATGAATGGTATAAAATGAATCCGGGATCAGTATTTATTCCTTAACTTATTTCTGGTAAAAAATGCTCTATTACACCCGCCGCCTTCGGCGGCGGGTGTATATAATTCACAATTTTACTCTGAAAAGTATATTTAGGAATTATTACTGATCCGGGATATATTTTGATGTTGATTTTCTGAATTTATTATTGCATCTTGTTTTTCATTTGTAAAGCAGCACACCGCTTCGAGGAGTCGCGTAAGCAGGAAGCTTTGCGAAACAGCCGGAAAATTTTATAACACAGGGAGGAAAAATGAAATACTTTAAAACAGCGATACTTATAATGATTTTAACAATCACAGCTTCTGCACAGATTAACATCCCGGTAATTGATGCTGTAAATTCTGATGGTGAATACGACTTTAATCAATATGAAGATGAAAGAGGCGATGATGGCTGGTATAATACGGAGACTCCTGTTGATGTTACTGCCAGTTCTTCTTTAAAAAACAGCGGCCCTAACACATATAATCCGGTAAACGCGCACGATTTTAAACTTGAAACCGCATGGGTTGAGGGAAAACCGGATCAGGGTATTGGTGAGAGTTTGACTTTTACAATTAAACTTAAAGCTCCGATATATAACCACCTGACTATTAACGGTTTTAGAATCGCAAACGGTTATGTAAAAGATAAAAAACTCTGGCGAGCCAATTCCAGGGTAAAAGTAATGACCATGTTAGTGAACAACACACCTTATGCTGAGATAAATCTGAATGATTTTTACGGATTTCAGAAAATTAATTTTCCTGAAATCAAGGTTCCGGTAAACAAAAAACTTCTAATTACATTCGTCATAAAAGATGTTTATCCGGGTGATAAATACAGTGATACATCAATTTCACAAATAGAATTTGAGGGTAGCGGATATATGGATTAGATTGTATCATCAGGGATATCAAGCCATGCGCGGGGCCATGTGTGCTTACAGTTTCCTTGAAAAATCCATCTGTGGTTTTTCATGCTGTTTACATAATGTGATTTGAAATATTTACCGTGAGTTGAATCCTTTAAATGCAGAAGCTTATCTGCCGGATATGTCTGGTAGCTGTAAGCAGATGTGGAAAACAGAATACAGGCCTGTATCAAAAAATTGATACGATGCTGAAAAAACCTGTGCTGTTAGTATTGTGTGGATTTATTAAACGGCATGATGAGAGTATTCTGTTTATTGCCGGTTTAATTCT
>CAYTSF010000195.1:0-4779 GCA_964440335.1 uncultured Leptospirales bacterium | reverse complement strand
AGAAATGGTTAATTTCACAAGGGACCAGATCCTCGTTCAGACTGGTACTGCGATGCTGGCTCAGGCAAACTTTAAGCCTCAGCTGATTATGAAACTGCTCGAATGAGGATCACAACAAGTTAATCAGCCATGCGGTGCGGCTGTACGTTCCCTTCCCGGTTGGGAGGCCGGGAGGGGGGCACATTTTTTTAAAGAACAGGAGGTTAATAATTTCTACAAGGAGGTAGAAAGATGAACGCCATAAATGTTGTAGAGAATTTTTACAACAAAGTTGTAAACACGGGTCACGCTTTACGTGATGACAGGCCCGTATCCGGAAAGAAGGAACTTGAGGTACACAGGGACGAACATGAACTCAGCGCCGAAGATGTTAAACGGACAGTCAACGAACTGAACAGGCTGAGCGGTAGTTTCAACGAAAAGGTCCAGTTCGGGTTTCATGAGAAGACTAACAGGATCATAATCAAGATCATTGACAAGGATACAAATGAAGTTGTTAGCGAGATTCCATCCAAGTACTCCCTGAGGTTATTGGAGCACATCCAGGAGAACATGGGTATCTTTGTTGATGAGTCAAGATAGCTTCTAACCGGTTGTAAAAGTTGTTTTATAATCCGCATAAACGTGCGGAGTGTTATTTTTTTGTGTCCAGATAGTTATGCTGCGGCTGAATTATCCGCCATAATAATGCTTCAAACTGAAAATTTCTCCATAAACAAAGCCCCTTAATACAATGCAATCTTTGAGAAAACTGTTTTTCAATAAATAACCACGGGGTTTTCCATGGTAAAGGGCTGATTTTTATGTCACTTTATGCTTATTTTTTTTTCTAATAATACCGATAATATCATATAAGCCGTACCAGACTGCATTTTTTATGGATTTGTGGTACTGCGATTTATTATAATTATATCAGGTGCCGGTTCTTAATGGTGCTTTTTGGAGGGGAAAATGCCGGTTACTTTAGGCGGTGTTGCTTCGGGGATGGATACTGATTCCATCATTGCCAAGCTGCTGGAAGTTGAATCTCAACCGATCAAGCAGTACGAGCAGGAGAAGAATCTCTCGAATTACAAAAAAGAGGCCCTGAAGAAACTGCTTTCCCAGCTTAAGGATCTTGATGCCAAGGCCAGGGACCTTTACGGCTTCAGGGCAAGTTTTGATGAAAAGCTGGGAACCTCTTCTGACCCCACGGTTGTTGAGGCCAGGGCTACAAAAATTGCGGAAAAGGGCGTAAAGAAGATTGAGGTGTTGCAGCTCGCAGCCTATCACAAGATTTCATCTGACCAGATGGAAGGGGATAAAAAGCTGCCTTCAGGATCATTTTCGATAATTATAAACGGAGTTGAAAAAAAGATCAAATTTAAGGGGGGCAAGCTTAAAGCCCTCAACGATATAATTGCAGAATCGGCCGGGGATATTGTTGCTGCGGAGTATATAAATACATCGGGCAACACATTTATCTGCGGCCTCACATCGAAAGTCCCCGGCAAAAAGGGGGAGATTGTTTTTAAGGATGGAGAAGAGCTTCTTAAAGAGGCGGGTTTTATCCGCGGCGAAAAGGTCACTGACCAGAATGATACACCCGTAGTATTTGACAGTAAATATTTTTCATCATATGCGGGAGATCCAAAGCAGACAGGCCAGGATGGCGACATGCTTCTGGGCAGAGATGGTGCTGATATCACAATTAATGGAATGCTCTGGCAGGAGTATGAGCTTCCCATCAAGCCGCTTGTTGAAAAGGACACTATTCTCAGGCTCACTTTCCAGTACAGCAAGGAGCAGGAAGAAAAAATCCCCCTGAGACTTGAGACCGGGCCCGAGGATGAAATAAATGTTAAGGGCATTAAACTGAAAAGTTACAATATATCCAGAATAAGGCCACTCTCGAAAAAAGAGGAGAGGAAGTTCGATTCGGTCATGGGTGTGGGGGTTGTCGCCTTTGATAATGGTAAACGTGTAGAAAAAATATACCCTATCGAAAAGGACGCGGCAAAAAAATACGAAATACCCATTGGAAAGGATTTTGAGGGGAAGAGCCTGGCTAAGATTATTTTTTATTGCAATGACGGGAAAGTCGTGTTTTCTGAAACCATGGTCTCGACTCCGGTAAAGACTAAAGGTAATTTTGAGCTGAAGAACGTAATCGCTGAGGCAGCCAACGCAAAGATCAAAGTCGACGGCCTGGAGATTGAGCGCGACAGGAACGATGAGCTTAACGATGTAATCAAGGGTGTTGTGCTTAACCTGAAACGCAAGTCTGACATACCAGTCGAGATCAAGATTACTCAGGATGTTGATGCCCCTGTTAAAAAGATAAAGGAGTTCGTGGATTCATATAACGCGTACATTGACCTTCATGGCCAGCTTACCAAAACTGTAAAGGTGGATAAACCGGGGCAGGCAGACAGGCTCAGCGAGAGCGGACTTTTCAGCGGAGACAGTACTCTTGTGCGCCTGGAGAACGCCATCAAATCCACTGTGAACAATGCCTATTCGAGCAGGGTTGAGAACCAGATCAAGCTCTTCAGCCAGATGGGGGTGAGTACGGGAAAGGTAAATGCCAGCTGGGAGAGCATCAAGGACGGGAAGCTCGTTATTGACGAGGATGAACTGAGAAAGGCCATTGCAGAGAATCCCGAGGGGGTTGCGGCTTTTTTCGGATCTGATACTGACGGCGACAACAAGACTGATACAGGCATGGCCTATACCCTTGTGAGGGAACTCGACCCGTACATCTCATACGGTAAAAACATAATACAGACAAAGATCGAATACGAAGATGATGTAATAAAAACCGCCAATGAAAAAATAGAAAAGAAGATGGCGCACCTCAAGGCATACGAGGAGAAGCTCAGGAAAAAATTCGGGACTATGGAAAAAACCATTTCCGGGACCAAACAGCAGCAGGACTGGATGAAGAGCCAGATGGGAAGCGGAGACAAATAGAGAGCGGAGGCTGAAATGGAAGTAAGAATCAACGATTATCCGGTAGAGATAATGCTGGAGAACGAGAAGACTGTTAAGGACGTTGTAAAGTCCATAACTGACTGGATAAATGAAAAAAACCTGATATTTTTAGGTGTGGATATAGACGGGAATTACCATGACACGGACGACATACCGTCGGTTCCGGTTGAAAAAATTAATATCATGAACTGCCTGGTCCAGTCAAGGGCTGACGTAGTTTATGAAACAGTCAATGAAGGGATTGCCTACTGCGACAGGGTGCTTAGTTTCCTGAAACATTCAGACGAGGATGGCATCGATTCTGACGAGCTTGCCAACCTGATATCAGGGATGGAATGGCTGCAGGAGGTGTTCCCGACCATTTCAAACCTGCTGAAGATGGATGTGGGCTCCATGACTTACAGGGACGAGAAGGTGTCGGATTATATCGACAAAATCGGCGCCATGAAGCACAGGATCGTGACATTCATGTCTGAGATGAAAGATGAGGACACGATAGATATTGAGGAGAGCCTTTTCTACAGCCTGCGCGAGGTGTTCGGCATATTCCTTGTGAGTGAGGAGATGAAAAAGCTCATCATGGACAGCATCGATTCACCTGATGTTCTTATCAATTCACTTAAAGATATCAGGGACATGATACCCGCGCAGACCGAGCTCCTGGAACAGATTGCAATTGCATACCAGACCGGCAACGACAAGGAGGGAGTCGATAAACTCTTCCAGTTCATAGACTTTCTCTTTACATACACCCGCACCTGCTACCAGATTTCCCCGGTATTCGGCGTGAACCTGGCTGAAGTCGTAATAGACGGCATATCGCTCGATGAGAAGAACAGGGAACTGCAGGGCCTCATGAACGAGACCATGGACATCCTTGAAAGCAATGACATGATAAGCCTGGCCGATATCCTTGAATATGAAATTAAAGAGAGCCTGGAAAACATAGACAGGTACATTGATCTGCTGCTGGAGCAGATATAGGGCAGCAGCTTTCTATAACGGGAGCCTGCGGTCCCTGATCATGGCCCAGTGGCGTACACCTGTTCCGGGTATTACGGATTCAGCAGCAACCCTGAACCCGTATCTTTCGTAAAGGCCTAAGTTGTTTTCATTGTGAGTATCAAGGTAGCATGGGAGGTTTTTGCTGTCTGCCATTGCAAGCCCCGGATCCATCAGCCCTGATGCAAGTCCAAGTCCCCTGAACTCCTTCGCGATGCCTATTGTTGAAAGGTAAAGGTGATTTTCCGGCAGCAGATCGCAATGCAGTGCCCTCATATGGCTGCTGGCGCTGATCTGCCTGTTCAGGGCTTCCCTCCCCTGTGAAAAGAGCATCCTCAGTACCCCGAATCTGAGCTGATCGATGAGTCCCCTTTCGATCATGGAAGAAGGGAGCCATATGGATACGCCTTCAATCCCCGGTGATGTTGAATATACCGAGCCTTTTGATACTGCGTGGGCGGTTATGAACCTGAAGGTATAAAAGCTTAATCCGGCTCTTTGTTTTTCATCGGGAAAAAAATATTCAAAAAGCGGGTCATGCATAAAGGCCCCGGCAAGGACACGGGCCGCGGTGTCTGTTTCTTTTTTCGGGATTATCGTCATGATGGATTCATGCTCCCGGAATGGTTATATGTCAATAAATTACAGTGGGGCAGGAGTATTATTTTTTAGGATAATATTCTGCTTTATTTCACAACGGGTTAAATTAAAAATAACTTGAAATTATTTGGATGAAGTTTTGTTAATCAGTTAAGGGCGGTTCCAAAAACTCCGTTTTTAAAACCGCAGGGAGCCCTGCGGGGC
>CAYTSF010000194.1:1388-4792 GCA_964440335.1 uncultured Leptospirales bacterium | reverse complement strand
AACAGGCCCGATGCCTTATATCATATTTTAATTTTATCTGCTCAGCCCATCCCTTACTTTAAGCTGATTTTTATGTCGCAGGATTTCCTCTGCTTTCTGTTTTTCAATAAGTTCATGATTACGGAAGTCCGGGACTGTTTTTCTTTCATGGCCCGGCAGCTGGCACATGGGGCCGAATACAGACGCCACAACTATAAGCAGGGACCCGAACCTGTACAGCAGCTGCCTGCGCGTATGCGCGGAGAGGAAGCTTTCAAAAACCGTTGCCATGTTGCTCGAAACATAAAACATGAGGAACAGCACCGCGCTGAAAAATAGAAGGAGCGCAAAGACCGCCCAGGAATCCGCTGTGAGCGTCCGGGTTGACTCGGGTATGACCCTCCACGTTGCAGTGTATGCCATGATCCCGTAAAAGAAGAGGCACATGTCTGCTATTATGCTTTTATATTTTACACCGGGCATTTCTTCACCGGGTACTTTTGAAAAATTAAAAAAATAGAATAGAACTCCTTCGCGCGTCAGCGCCAGAAGAAAAAAGAGGCCGAACAAATTTTCGTTCTGGTGCATGCCCAGCCCGAAGGCCATGAAACCATGAATCATCATAGAGACGGCTATGGCCGCGTGGAGAAACGAGAGAAGCATGCCCCATTTCAGGCTGATATAATCCCCCGGTTTGCCTCTACCTTCTTTCAACATTCTGCTGCCGATAGCCCTGAACTTGAAATAAACGCCGGGAACCTCAGCCGCCAGTGCTGTCAGGATCAGGATACCCACCCAGTATACAGGCTCGGGGCTGGCATAGGGATTAAAGGCAAAACCTTTAAAATGCGGCAGGATGCTCGGCTCAACGAAAAAAACGAACATGCTGAAAAGGATATCATAAATTATTACACGTATCAGGGCCCGGGCCATTGCATTTATCATAACATAACTCCTGTTTGCAGAATTTGAAACTCAACGGTTCATCCTGATAGTATACTTACCTTTAAGTACCGGTGTAACCAGAATATAGCCGGTTCAAAAAAATCAGTATAATAGACTTGTTTCTTTTCATTTTTTTACCGGGTCTAAGGGGCGGAGCCCCTTAAAAAGCACCCTTCAGGCTTTCTGAAGGTATCTAACGCCAGTTTGAAAACAGGTCTAATTATTGCAGGATGGAATTACAGCTTCAGTAGACAATCTCAATCCCCGCGGCATACTGCGTCCTGTTATCCCTGCTGTCGACAAAACCGTATATGTTGCCGCATAGCACCGACAGGTAAACTGAAAGCTTCACGCCCGGATCATCGTCATGCAGGGTGACGCCCGATTTCAGCGAAACCGTATTGACGCTGTTAATCACCGGGTAGCTGACATTTTTCTGCACAGGCACTCCTCCTTCACTGAAGTACACATCTCCCCTGAACTCTTTGCCTCCGCGGAAAATGTACCTGTCAAAAACTGAAACAAAAAAGTCGCATGGCCCTGCCAGGGGCGCAGTAAATTCAGCTCCGCCCGAGATACCCTCTGACCAGCCCTTGTCTGTATACGGAAGCTCGGGCGTGTTCCTGCTCAAAAAATAGAACCGCAGGTCGCAGGTAAGCCTGAGTATGCATGAACCACTTATGGTGTGACTGTAGCGAAGCATGAACGAGTTAAGGTCTATGTTGCGGTAGGTTCCGTCGTATATCATCTGGTACGGGTCATCAGTGGGCTCATTGAAGCCCATGGTGGGGTGCGCGCTCTCATGTTCAAAGCGCGTAGTGATGATGCCTGAACTGGTCCCGCCGGTGAAAAGCGGGCAGTCAAATCCTGCAAAGAAAAAACCGCGCCAGTTGTGGTTGGGGAACAGGCCCTGGTTGAACCTCTCCTCGTTCCTGACCTCGATCATGCCTCCGAGAACAAACAGCCCGAACTGCAGGTCATCGCCGATCCTGACAGAGGGCGTTCCATGGTACTCAATACCTGTGGCAATGTGGTCCGGGTCGGCGCTGAGAGTTGAGGCATGGGCCATATCTCCGCAAAGAAGAAGTACCATTAGCACCGTCAGTTGTATGAATATCCTGCACAGCATCACATCAATAAGCCCCGGTCAACATGTCATTTTATCTGCCCCAGCCTTTCTGTGAGCATCTTTTTAAGTGAGAGCAGGTCCTTTTCGAAGAGTTTGATCTCTTTTTTATGTTCCTGTATCTCGCTGTATTTTTTTTCAAGGTAGTAGAGGCTCTTTTCGATCTGCTGCTTCTCGTTGAAGTCAACGTCGGCCATGCCCACCATCTCGGCGATCTCGTCAAGGGTGGCACCGAACCTCTTGCCCCGCAGAATAAGTTTGAGCCTGCCCCGCTCCCTGTGGGTATAAAACCTCTGGTTGCCACGGGTACGCGCCGGAGAAAGGAGTCCCTTATCCTCGTAAAAACGGATTGTTGACGGGCTTATCTCCAGTTCAGCAGCGAGCTCTGAAATTGTATATATATCCTTAATCATTATCTGTCATCACTGTAAATATTTTCCTGAATCAGTTGATTAAAAAAATGCGGCAAACTACACCTCAAGTTCCATTCCTTCGGCACAGCCGAAACATTCAATGCTGCTGCCGCGTTTGGAGATGTAATCCCTGCAGTATTCCACCTGCCTGTCAAGCATGTCATCATCGTGTTCAGGGTCATGGTGAAAGAGTCCCAGGCGCTTAACGCCCGCATCAATTGCAAGGTCCAGCGCATCCTTAAACGTAGAGTGCCCCCAGCTAACAGTCCTCTCATATTCCTTCTCAGTGTACTGCGCGTCATGAAACAGCAGGTCCGCATAGCGGCAGAAGTCCACGTATTCATCCCTGGGTCTTCCGCCTTCATGTTTATGGCGGATTTCATTATCCGACAGAAAAACAAAGCTCCTGCTGTCACTCACAAACTTAAAGCCGTAACCGCCGTTAGGGTGGTTGAGCGGTATTGATTGGCACTTGATAGATCCGTCAGTTTTTGACGGGCAGTGACCGCATTCTTTCCAGTCACAGTGGCAACCCGTATCGAAGTTTGCCTTCATGGCGGTGAAATCCACAGGAAAATAAGGAGGCGACATCTGGTGCTTCAGGTATCTCATGGCACTCTCCTGGGCATCAGGTCCTCCGCAGACTGTTATGCTGTAACCGGGCACATACGCGGGAACAAAAAAAGGGAACCCTGCAAGATGGTCCCAGTGCGCGTGAGTGAGGATGACCGTAACATCCCTTATGGATTTATCCGCCAGGAGACTGTTGCCGAGCCTCCTGATGCCTGAACCGCAGTCTACGATGATCCTCTCTCCGCTGCCCGAAATGATCTCCAGGCATGTCGATTCCCCGCCATAGCGCAATGTTCCTTTACCCGGAGTGGTCAGAGACCCGCGGCATCCCCATATCTTCACTTTCATAAACGTGCTCCTGCCTGACA